>PUNP01000191.1 GCA_003551785.1 Candidatus Brocadiaceae bacterium
CCAGTGCAGGATGAGAAATTACCCAAATTTTTTACTGTCGAAGAAATTGAAAAACTGTTGTCTATTTTCTCCGATTCGGATTGGATGCAGGCACGTGACAAAGCGATGATCGAAGTATTGTACGGAGGAGGCTTGCGTGTCAGTGAATTAGTGGCGCTGAATGACAACGATTTCGAGCCTGGCAGCAGTTTAGTTGTGGTTGAGGGGAAAGGGAAGAAGGAAAGACTGGTTCCCGTAGGACGTCATGCTGTATCAGCTATTTCTATTTATATTGACTTGCGTGATAAAGCTCAAAAAAGGGCTGATGGTGAACAGGGCTTGTTTGTCAATGCGCGAAACGGGAAAAGGATAACCACCCGCAGCGTAAGGCGCATACTTTATAAATGTCTTTTGAAAGCGGGGCTTGATCCCTCGCGGAGCCCGCACGACCTCCGGCATAGTTTTGCCACCCACATGCTTCAAAACGGAGCTGATTTGAGGACGGTTCAGGAGTTGCTGGGCCACGAGAATCTCAGTACCACCCAGATATATACCCACCTGACTACTCAAAATCTCAAAAAAATTTACGATAAAGCGCATCCCAGAGCTTGATTGCGCGGAAGGTGGCGAGTCTTAACTGTTACAAGCAAATAATTTATTAGACTTTTACAATCCGCTGGAAAACGCCATGTTTTGAATGCTATAAGTCTTATTGGCGTATAATTCGGAAAATATTGTGAATTGTGCAAAAGTCTCTTAAAAAACTATTCAGCATCTTCTTCGGCAAGACGAACAAGTGCAATGGCATGAACCATGACTTGCACATCGGACCCGTTGGTGTTAATGATGAGGTAAGATTGACCTACTTCACTCAACTCGCCTGAAATTTGCTTGCCTGTAGTAAGCAGAACCGACACATTCCTGCCAAACCAGCCGGGTTTTATTATGTCGGTAGTTTTTGATAGCTGCATAGGTTCCTCATAATTAGCAGTGAGGGGAATGGTGGGCGGTACTGGACTCGAACCAGTGGCCTCTACCGTGTCGGGGTAGCGCTCTCGCCAGCTGAGCTAACCGCCCATAAACTGCACGTAATTTTAGCATATTTTTCATTTTATGTCAAAAGTACGAGTCATATTCTATTTGATATATCAGCTTTTATCGGTTAAACTGGTCGTTATGTGCGGGTAATGCCGCCACCGCAGCAACGACCGGTTGAATGCTCTTCCGGAACACAAATCTACATGGTTTGGGATGAATTCAAGCTTGGCTACTTTTATATGAGTATTTTAGGTGACAATTTATGAATGATTCAAAAGATTTTGCACAGCCCGATTGGAATTTGCAGGATTGGGAGAAAGCACTCACCATTAACGTGGGGACATCCTATATCTGTCGCGAATGTGATAACATTGTCATGGTGACAAAAGGGGGCGTAGGCGTCCTCGATCTACAATGCTGCGGAGCGCCTATGGAAAAAGTCGAGTGCAAAAATTGAGGTGATGCTATGATCAAAAATTATCAACGTGGTACAATATTCCGATGCCCTGTCTGTATGGCAGAAATAACCATCATAGCCTCTATATCGGGGGACAGTTTCAATCCGCATTGCTGCAATACAAGCATGGAAGAGTTGGAATACAGGGCCGGCTTCTATCGCTGCCTGATATGTGGCTCAGAAGTGGCATCTGTTAATAAAACCTGTGGAGATTTTCGACCGGTCTGCTGCAATGAGTTAATGAGCGGTCAGTACTAAGATTTTTTGTTCGCCACCGTTTAATTTGCAGAAATCGGCAATTTGCATCCCGACCACCCATACTATTCGTCCTTTTGAATCGATAACTAAAGGTATATTATCGCGCAGCGAGCAGGGAATTTTGCGGTCGATGAAATAATCTTTGAGTTTTTTATGTCCAGGTGCCCCTAAAGGGTGGAGAACGTCACCCGCGTGGCGAAAACGCACCATCAACGGTTCAGATATTTGGTCGGCATTTAAGCGGACCTTTAAATTGTTATCATCGGTATTCGAAATGGCTTTTGAGATGTCTTCGGGGGTGCTATCCAGTAAAACCGCTGAAATTGAGCAGTATTTGCCTATTTTGCCGGTCTTTCCAGGGACGGGAAGGTCATGAATAGTTTTACCTTTTCGTTTCCACTGTTTTTTCATTTCAGATTTAAAAAAGTAGATTCTGCCATGTTCCCGTCTGGCCGTGATTTTTCCAGGCATGGTCAGTTCACCGCCCGGCTGTTCAAAGAGCAAAGAATCGAGCCGGCTCCAGTGTTCACGCGTGAGTTCAGGCGCACATCCTTCCAAGTTTACCAGGAACTGGATCGCGCGTCTGTAAAGAGAAATTCGAAGATGTTTTTTTAGCTTTTTCAATCGCCGGGCGTCCAGCATAACACCTTCTTTTTTTTCATTAAGGATTTCTATTTGCAATTCGTCGGTTTCCGCTTCGGTTGCCAGCCTCAGTTGGCATGCGAGTTTGTTAATTTCCGACATTATATCCGTCAAATTTCCATTAAACTGTTTTTTGAGTTCCGGAATGACATCTATTCTAAGATAATTTCGCTGATAATGGGTTTCAAAATTAGACTGATCGGTGCAGTATGGGGCGTCGATAGAATGTAAATAATGGAGTAAATCCTTTTTTTGCAGCGTCAACAGGGGTCTGATTAACATGATATCGCTACTCGGCTGCAATGGTCTAATCGGCTGAAGAGCAGCGAGTCCAAACAACCCGCAGCCGCGCATCATCCTCAAAAATAAAGTTTCAGATATGTCATCTGCGTGATGCGCTGCGGCGATTTTCCCGGCTTTTGATCGAACAGCCACATCTTTCAAGAATTCATAACGTACCCTCCTTGCAGCTTGTTC
>PUNP01000210.1 GCA_003551785.1 Candidatus Brocadiaceae bacterium
TCGGGCGTCTTGCCCGGCTCGTTCATTATACCCGCCTGTGTGCTGCGGGTAATGATATTGTTAAATATCCGCGTCCCTTCGGCCGTCCCGCCGACTCCGACACCCACTTTGGCATCCTCTATGCTGTTGCCTTGTATCCTGGCACCTGTGCCATCGACGACTACAGCGATCTCGGCATGTACCTGTGACACGTCGCAGTAACCATCCAAGACGTTATCAACCACTATAGCGTTATCTCCATTTATCGATATGCCGTGCTGGCTGAACCCGACGATCCAGAAACCTTCCACGGCAACGTTATTGGATTCGATTATGATTGCATTGCTGGTACCTTCGGCATCAATTATTGTAACATCCCTACCCTTTGTGGAGCGAAGAGTAAAGCCATCTTCTTCTATCACAATTGGTTCCGGAGTGGCATAATGCCCTGGTTCGATTTCGACAAAGTCTTCCCCTCGGTCGACAGCATCCTTGATTTTAGCTCGGATGGAAACAGGTTTGAATACGGCTTGGAGATTTTTAGTCTCGTCTTCTTCAGCCGCATCAACAGTTATACTTTCTTTCCCTTCTATCATTACACCGTCGAGAATCCAGTGACTGAACTCCCAACCGTCGGCAGGCTCGGCGGTTACAGTTACATCTTCGTCAATTTCATAAAAGCTGCTGCCGGTAGAGGGGGTTGTCGATCCTTCACCGGATGGATGTTGAATGACAAGTTCCCATACCGACTCAGGCAATGGTATTATTTCAATGAAGACGGTACCAACATTACTGTCATCAAAACCGTCATTGGCGACAAACGTAAAAGAATCTTCGTTTTCAAACTCCTCGTTGGACTGCAAGTCTGCCGTGTAAGTAAACATGCCGTCAGACTCAACCTCCGCATGCCCGTGAGAAGGTTCATCGACAAGCGAAAAACTCAATTCCGCTCCATCAGGGTCGCTTGCAGGAAGTGAGCCGGTGTAAGATCTGCTTTCCACAATTTCTATTGTTTTGTCCTCTGCTACAGGCGGCTCATTTGGCACCGTGAAAGCTTCAGAGTAACCACTCGGTGCCGGTACGCTTTCTTCGGTTTCTGCGATACCGTATATGTAGTAATCGCCCGGCGCAAGTTCACTGCTGTCCCATTCATACGTATCGGTACCATCCTCGGAAATTTCAAGCGATGCAAACTGTGAACCACTGGCGCCTTTTCCTCCGGGCGTGTAAAAAAACTTTAACGATGCAGAATCACCGATCCCCTGGACATCATAGGGTATCGTTACCATGCCGGTTTCCGAATAGTAAGCTAATTCGCCGATTTCGACGGCCGGCGCTGACTCATCGACGAGTACGGTTACTTCTACATCACCTACGAGCTTATCACTATAAACTTCCACCCACCATTCGCCTGATTCGGGTTCTTCCAACGAGAACGTCTTACGGTTTCCATTTGTCAGTTCTTCAACGAGTTCAATGTAATCTACCAGTGCAATGTCCTCTTCTTCATATACCGTCCCGTCAGGCGCCGTAAGACGCATGAATACATCCTCCTCCTCATATTCCCATTCTCCGCACAGGAGCATAGATGAAATTCCCTCGGGGACATGAAATCCTCTTTGAATATGAGTCGGAGGCATATCATACGGCTGCATCAACGACATCGTCATTGGCATGAGGGGCTCAAAAGTCTCAATTTCACGAGCTCCTATAACCGAAAAGTTTCCATCAAAAGTAAGTCTGACTCCTACATCATTATTCCACCAACCAGGGGATCCCCAAACGGCGACAAAATCATCATCACATTGTTGATTATTGGTAAAGTCTAAGAGACCATGGCCCTCAGCCAGATCCATCCCACCTATTGGCCACGGGAAAAAAGCGGGAACGCCAATCGCTCCGTGGCCATACAGTGTCAGGTTTCCCCCCGCATCCATATGCAAGCTCATTTCTCCAACATACAATTCATCTAAGATATTAGCCGTGCTATCGGCTTGCAAATACCCCGCATTCCAGTTAAAAACTGCGCTTGCATCGGCGATAAAAAGATTAGGGTGGAGTATTTTCAGTGTTCCCTCTCCATCCAGCTTGTTTCGATTTATGGCTCCGTCCAAATCCAGCCGAACAAGCGAAAGGTCGTCAAAAGCGTCGTACCCAAAGATATCAATACTGATTTGAGGCCCGGCCGTAAAACCCAAACCGCCGCCAAATCTTACCGGGGGAGGATACGGCGATAAATGATCCAGATTGCCGCCTATTCTCTGAAGAAATATGGGTGTATGGGGTATCAACACATTCAGGTTTTCAGCTTCGAGCCCTACGGCGTAAAGAGCGCCATTGCGAAACTCAATGTTTCCGGAAATCTCTCTCCCCTTAAATAGTATAGTTGCATCACCACCAACGAATGTTTCTGCCGCTGCCGGACCGAGATTAAAACCAACTTCTGTGGATTTAATACCAAAAACGCCTCCAAATGCAACATTATCTATGTATAACCCACCATCGGCTATCCAATCATCACCATCAATCTCCAGAAAACTGTCATCGGTAAAGCCTGCCCTTTGGCCACCGAGAATTCCAGGCAGCCCAATTTCCCCACTGATATTATAGCGATTTGTATATCCTGTCTCGGCGCTGAACGAGACACCAAGATCACTGAAACCCAGTTCATGGATAAATTCCTCTTTTGGACCTTCCGGGTCCGGACCTTCTTCCTCACGATTATCTATCGTAAAAACATTTGAAATCCCATATCCTGTCTCTGCACAAACCTGATATGTAGAAACCAGCAGGCATACCATACCCGTCAAGACCGCCAATCGGACACTTCTTGATGATCTCAGCATTTCTCTTCTCCTGAAAAAGATTATCA
>PUNP01000693.1 GCA_003551785.1 Candidatus Brocadiaceae bacterium
CGGATAAGAAACCTTTTCCATTGTTTCGTGGTGAAATGCCGGCGTCCCTTCACAATAACATCCAACGTATCAGTTTTGGAATGTTGAATTTCTTCAATATCCGTGACGCAAAAATTGCGATCATGACGTTTCTCAGCAGCTCCAGTATCATATTCCAATGTTATCAGCGCGTAAATCCCACCGGTAAGCATTCTCTCGTGTTGCATTACCAGCTCAGAATCAATGTGCGCCTTGTTTATTCCTAATTGTAAAAGCGTTGCAACGTGCGAATCCGATTTTTCGTCAAGCCGTGCCTCAATACTGTCGACAATTTTTATGAACCCGTTTTTTCTTGCTAGAGATTTGGACAGTTCTTTATCACTTGAATCTGTAACATGCTTTAATACCTCGTTTTTGACGTAATTATGCCCTTCTTTTAGCTGTTGGGGATCCCCGGTAGAGCAATGTTTTCCAATAAGGAATTCCTTTACAAAGCCGGGAACCTCATAAGACCTATATTGTCTAAGTGATGATTTGCGAACGATATACCCACGAAATGCTTTAGAAGCGATATAATCAAGTTCATCCTCTTCAGTAGTTTCCGTTTCGTCCACACTCACATTTTTTCTTTCTGTCGGCTCGGCGGGGGTGGCATAAAGATCATCAAAACTTACCTTTTCATCGGCCTCTTTTTCTCCGGCCTCTTTTTCTTTTTCCGAAACGATCTCTGGCGGACTTGTTGTAGAGGAAGTAGTTTCAGCATCAGTTGTTACATCTTTCCCCATCAACTCCTCATACCAGTTTTTTACTGTATTTTTTTCAATAGTGATTTGATCCTTCTGCGATTCCACTTCTTTCAAATAATTGGAGATTGTCTGCTGAGAAGGCGAGTACAGGGCTTTGTTTCCCTTTTTTAACTTTTTTGCTTCTTCTTCACCATACCACTTCTTCAGGACATCTTTTACTTCGTTGGTATGCTTTTTCAGGAATTCAGCCATCTGTTTTTGAGTTAGCCATCCTCCCTTGCTGCTACTCATAAGATATATTATCTGCTTTACAGGGTGTAGCTTATCGCTTTCCTGCACAGGCTCGGGTTTCTTTATTGTCTCTTGTGTTTCCTCCCTTTTTCCGCTTTCAACTTGCGTATCTGTCCTGGTAACAGAGGGGGAAGAACTGGTAAACGGGGCCTCACTTGGTAAATCATCAGCACCCACTTGACCAGGCGCCTCTAATGCACATTCCCGTCTTATCCTACAGATCAATTCTTGTCCAAAGTTCCTGCGAGAATGAAAATCTGGTTCACTTTTGAAAAATTCTTCAATGCTTACCAATGAAAGTCTGGTAACTCCGTCTTTAATCCGATCTGTTATAACACCGATTGCCCCATCCAGCAACGCGGCAGAATCTTTGGGAAACCGGCTACTTTGAAGAAGGAGAGGGTGGTTCATGCTTTGGGGAATGCAGAGAATGGACTCGTAACGCTCATAAAGGCTGGCACATACACCGAGTGAGAACCATATTCTGGCATCGGTTCTCAGCATGTTATCGGCAATGCAGCCCATCAAATTTGAAAAATCTTCCCAGACAGGGCTTTTGGGGAGATAATCACGCAGTAACGCTCTTGGGGTGCTGCAGATGCTTGATGGTATCGTCTTGTCCGGGTGGTAGAGTTCCTGTTCACCCAAAACTTCACCAATATTTTCAATTTTAAGAGAAAGGGTACTGGCTATCTCCCACTCTTTTTGTTGCTCTTTTTCATCCAAGCGACTTAAAAGTAGTGATTTAGCCCTGTTTGCCGCCAGTTCAACAGCCTCTTTCCATACTGTGACTGTTTCTTCACTAAAAGCGTCCTGCAAAATGCAAACTAAGGTGTCTTCTAACGGATGTTTCCGGTCTATATTTTCCGGACAGCAGACGTTTATAACGAGCCTGGCTAACCCTTCGCTTGTGTTTACGGGGCGATCAGCTGGGAGTTCATCATCTTTTGGAGTAAGTATTTTATGGGCGTAGATTTGCTGTTCGTGTTCGCTGTTACCAGAGCCTTTTTCCCATTTTTTACCAATGGTATCTGCGATTTTTGTGCATTCTGAAAAACCAAATTCATCCAGGTGCCTCTTGATACCGGTGATTCGTTTTTTGAAGAGTTCGGAGCTTTCAGCTTTACCATATAACCAGGCTTGCTCGTGATGGTTAATAGCCTGTGAGCATAGCAGTCCAAGTTCAAAAGCATTTTCTGTTGTTTGCATTTTTCATCGTTCTCCGTTGGAATACACACCATTAAGCAGCATATTTTCAACAAAAAGGGCGCTACCAAAGGGGATTTACCATACCAACAACCCCCCCCAATCCTCATTTATAGTCAGTAAAACTATCCCTTAACTGGCGGAAAGAGCTCGGGCGATACTTGCGAAAACCCTCCTCGGGCACATACACGAAATCATACGTAACATCGCTTTGAACACGGTTGATGTCCTCACACCACTGCCTGAGCCGCTGTATCTTCTGCGGCACGTCCAGGTCTTCCTGCCCCTTGGTCTCTACTATCACCTGGCTCCCGTCCTTCAGCTTCACAACAAAGTCCGGATAGTAGTTCGAGATGTCTCCGTCCGCGTTCACGTAATCAAGCTTGAAATGCACCGCAAGGTAGTTCTTAGCGTAGGATACCACATCAGAGCAGTCCTCAAGGAATGAAGCAAACTCAAGCTCAAAATGGCTGTCACCTATAATCCGGTTAAACACTGATTTCTTCGGCACGATGTACTCCCGGTCCTTCGTTACGAACGGACGGGTCTGCCGCAGCTTGATCGTGTCCCGTATCTCCGCCTCCCCTCGCTCCATTACCGTCAGATCGTTAATCGCCTTCTTGAAAG
>PUNP01000135.1 GCA_003551785.1 Candidatus Brocadiaceae bacterium
GCCACTGAGCGCAGCGCCACACACCAGCAATGTCCACAAAGCGGCCATTAATTTCATTCTCCCATCTAGCATAGAAACCTCCTGATAAAAAAGTTTGAAATTTTCAGTAAAATCCGCTTACGTTTTCACCACCGCGCTCATTGCCGGTAGTGATGTTAGCGGGATTCACTGAAGATTTACTATTATGGATTCTGCATCCGGTGCATCCCGATTATGCTCTTTTCAGCGATCAGAAAAACACACGACGGCACACCCTCTATATTATTAGACGAACGAAACGTTAAAATCTTTGAAAAAAACGTAACCTTTAATATTATTTTAATTGTGATTTCTCATTATATTACTCTTTTCTCCCCGCTCCAAAAGTTGAATGATTGTATCTTTGTCCACGTACTGAACATCTTCAACGGACTCCAGGAACGGACTCACATCTTCTATTGCATTTTGCCAGTCAATATCTCTCATCTTATCAGAGATAACCTCTCTCCAATTATTACCTGTCATTTCGGGGCCCTGCCACCGGGTTTGCTGTAGAGCATTATTGAGTAGAAAAAAGTTGGGGCTGGGCCAGTTCGGGTCGGAAAGGTACCAGGCAAGATCATACAAGTCGCGTCCCTTAGTAAAAGGTCGCGCCAAAATTGCATGTAATTTGCCGCTAAAAAGAGATGCCTTATCGTAGTGGAGAAGATTCAAGAATACATGCCGGCGAACCGTTGTCGTTAATACATTGGCTCCGGCCGGGGGATTCGTGTCCATCTCGATTTTTACGGAGAGATTTTCGTCCGTATGGGGTGAGGCGTCCAATTCACAGGGTAATCCAATGAATTTCAGATAAGCTGATTTAACCGCACCGTCAGCTCTAACTTTGACATCTATGCTGTATGTCTGCCTTGCCAATGCACCCTTTACCTTTTGCATGAGTTCAACAAAATTCTCGGTAGTAACGGTGTCCACGGCAGAAAAATCCAGGTCTTCTGAATAACGCGGCATATCAAACAAAAACCGAAGGGCCGTTCCGCCCACAAACGCCCAGTTTGTGAATGCGCCGTTCTGCTGCAAGAGATGGAGAACCCGGGCTTGAAGATATTCCCGAGCCACATTTATGCGTTTACGCGTAACTTTTTCTCGCATGGCCAGGTTGATCAAATGTTCTTTCATAATGTCACCCAGGTCTCCTCGCAAGATTGCAGTTTTTGAAGCCGTTCAAGTGCCCTGAATAATTTCGGACTGTCGGCCGGTTCGGCGAGTTTTTCGGCTTTTCCCCAATCGAACTCCTCCCCGATTTCCAGTCGCAATTCTTTTAAATACGCTTGCTGGTCACTCCCGGCGGTGAGGTAGAGCAGATCAAGAAGCGCCTTCTCGCGTGTGCTGACAAAAGCGGACATGCCGTTTCCCAATCCGACCTCTTCATATCCCCGAAAAAAATCGGATTTAAGGTGCCGAAACCGGAATCGTCCCAGTTCAGTGTCCAGACTTTCCGGCCGCCCGGTGGTAACGCTCGTCGTCACCGGCACGGCTTCCGGAATCATTCCGTAAAATTCCAGCGCGGACTGGAGACTGACGTAGGACGGCTGATGCAGTTGATTCGCCGCACAGAAAGGATGCGGCTCGACCTTCCGATAGGGCGGTGCAAGAGCGTAAATGCGGCGCCTTAACTGAACAAGCCGACCGGTCTTAACCCAGCGGCTCAACTGCTGACGTACGTTCCCCACACGCCTTCGCCCTGCCAGCAGTACGGAGGAATCAAAGACCGGCTCATCCCCGACAATTTGTAGAAGCTCTTCCCATTTCATTGCAATATGTAATCCTCTATGTCGATTTAACGCAATACGTATTATAGCTTCTTTCCATCACCAATTCAAGCGAGGGGCAAGGTAATTACAAACCATTTGGGGGAAAGATTTATTGTAAGTCCTCAGTGAAGTACGTAACATCACCACCGTGCTCTGTGCCGGTGGAATGATGATTGTTAGCTACTGCGGGCGGAGACATGGCTACGGTGTAAGAAATCGATAAGTAGCTCTGAATCATCATTCCACCGGCACAGGGCACGGTAGTGATAACATAAACGGAGCTCACTGATTATATACGATTTATTCTTGTTTTTCCCAGGATATCACAACAAAATACTGGTAGTCTTCGGGTGGTCTCTTGGGTGTGAACCGGTCCCTTTTTTGAATTTTTTGAAAGAAACCCGTTAATACTATTTCAACTCCCATCTTGTCCGGCGCCTTCACCTCTTCCGGAAAAATGGCGTGAATCCACCTCCTATCACCATTCTTTTTCCGAAGGATCATTTCATCTCCGTTGGGGAAATCACCTCCTTCAACACACATGAGAGGATGACTCACCACCTTTGAAAGGGCAGTATCCATCAAGACACTTTTTTCAATGGTTTCTCTATTGTTCATTTTTTCAAATGACTTTCGATAATGCTTTTGACAAGCACTGCCAAATATCAACAACATCATTAATGTTACCAATACCGCTTTCATGTTATACCTCCATTTGGGCTTTTTCACCTGATTCTATCATTCATCGCTCGGAATTTTTTTTTATGATTTCAAACACAACATCCTCGGCCTCCCACCGGTTCCACTCTTTTTCCGCATCCCTCCTGAATCTGGTTGTTTCCTCACGAATCACCTTTGATCCGCCGTTATCCTCAAGGTTCTCGCCGACGGAATAGACAATGCCCCGGGACTTCGAATACCGGAAAGGCTCGCCGTCGTAAGGGTCGCGCGGGACGGCGTCAAGGTACTCCGGCACAAGCTTTTCCAGGCTACCGGGCAACTCGCCGTTAGCTTTTTGGTAGACGTTGAGAGTTATAATTAACTGAGTGGCGGAAA
>PUNP01000930.1 GCA_003551785.1 Candidatus Brocadiaceae bacterium
CAGTGGTGCATCTGTGGCAAATGTCAAACGCAGCTGTATTCATATACTGCAAGTGCGGACTTTTGCCGCAGATGCGCCGCTGAAGACGCGCCCGCAGGGTAAACCGCCGTTTGAGAACCCGTCTGTACACACTGTAAATTTTAGACGCCCAAAATATAACACTTAACATATTGTTTTTCAGTTTGTTATATTAAACATTACCGTTGGTTTATGAAATGTTCGGGTAAAAAGGATTACCCCTTCCTTACTAAGGAAGATGTTAATGCGGCGCTTTTATCTGCTGCCAAGAGTTTAAGACACGAAGAAGTTTACGCTTGAAAAATTGCTCTCCCGCTTTCACCGTAAAATCTCTCAAAAGAGAAGTTTCCAGGAGAATAGTTGAGCTCGGCTATCTCTGTCGGGCAAATTTTCATAAACTAATATGTATATTCCGGAGGTAATATATGCAAGATACGATATCATTGGAAATACCACGCGAAATCAGTCATGTGGTGCGTATGAATGCTGATGAATTGAAACGGGAATTGGCCCTGCACCTTTACGAACAGAATAAATTATCTTTCGGAAAGGCGAGAGAGATGGCCGGTATGTCTGTTTGGGGGTTTATGCAGCTTTTGAAAGAAAGGAATGTAGTGATCCACTATGACCAGGAAGAATATAAACAGGATATCGAAACTTTGGAAAAATTGGAACGATGATGATTGTTAGCGATTCTTCACCTTTGGTCAGTCTTTCCCATATAGACATGCTTATGCTTATTAATCAGATGTATGGGAATGTGATAATCCCCCAAGCGGTTTGGGACGAGGTCGTTGTAAACGGCGCCGGAGAGCCAGGTGCTAAAGAAGTTGAATCAGCGGATTGGATTCATTGTAAAAGGGTTAAAAACAAAAATCTGGTTAAAGCCTTACAACAAGAACTGGATTGCGGCGAAGCCGAAGCTATAGCCCTCGCAATCGAAGAAAATGTAAAGTTTGTGCTGATGGACGAAAGAATTGGTCGCGAGGTCGCCTCCAATATGGGAGTTTCATGTGTCGGCTTGCTTGGTGTGCTCCGAAATGCCAAAATACAGGGGTTGATTTCCGATGTGAAATTAATCCTCGACAAATTGCAAAAAGAAGCTGGGTATCGCATAAGTTCCGACCTGTACCATATGATCCTTAAAGATGTGGGAGAATACGAGTAGAACTACATGCAAATAACGGCTCCGCTTTTTGGAAAAAGCTTGGCAAAAACTTTTGACGGGGTTCCCCATTGATCTAAAAAAATAGCTGGGAAATCTAACGACCACTGGAAACACTACAACTACACAAATATACAACGACAGTGGAAAAAGCTTGGCAAAAACTTTTAACGGGGTTCCGCAGGAGAATGTAGAGAGCGCAGGGGGGAGAGCTTGGGGCACAGAGCAGAGAGCGGAAGGAATGGAAGGTTCTGGGATGCGGCATATACAAGAAGTAAAATGTGGAACGTATTAAAGTTGAATGTAAAAAGCTTAACGGCGGTTAGACAGGATTCACAAAGTGAACAGGATGGAATAGACAAGCGGAATTTTAAAGTGGAAAATTAAATTTCTTGCTTGCTGTGAATAAAGAGGCTGCACAACAGTGCGTCGAAAAGTGTTTTAAGGCATTGCTTGAATATAACTCGGAAAAAGTTCCGAGAGAACATTCAACTTAGAAAATATGAGGCTCTCCCCGGCCGTGATGAGGTTTTGAGGGAGATGATCAAATGAAAGGAGGAGGAATGTCAGTGATGAAAGTTATGCATGTGGTCGGCGCTCGACCGAACTTTATGAAGGCGGCTCCCGTTATGGAAGCTTTGAAAAAAAAAGGTGTACAACAGCAACTCGTTCATACGGGACAACATTATGATGAGAATATGTCGAAAATTTTTTTTGAGGAGCTCGGTATGCCGGAGCCCGATATCAATCTGGGCGTCGGCTCCGGCAGCCACGCCGCACAAACCGCTGGCGTGATGCTGCATATTGAAAAACCGTTGATCGAGTGGGCGCCTGATGTGCTTCTTGTCTACGGTGACGTCAATTCGACCGTAGCTGCCGCCGTCACTGCCGTTAAGCTCGGGATAACCGTGGGACATGTAGAAGCCGGGCTGCGGAGTTTTGACCGCTCCATGCCCGAAGAAGTTAACCGCCTGCTTACTGACCAGATCGCCGACCTGCTTTTTACCCACTCGCCGGAAGCAAACGATAACCTGCGTAAAGAAGGCATAGCTGAGCAGAAAGTTTTTTTTGTCGGAAACGTTATGATAGATACACTCGTGCGGCTTCTCCCATCCGCCCGCCGGAGCTGTGTACTCAAAAACCTGAATATAGGCGAAAACAGTTCCTACGTCCTCTCGACCGTACATCGTCCCTTCAATGTCGATGACCAGTCGCGCTTTAGTCGAATTATCGGTCAACTCGAAAAAATAGGACGCTCTCATATTGTGATATGCCCCGTCCACCCCAGAACAAGGTCAAGAATTGAGGAATATGGGCTGAAGATCGATCCTGATTGCATAAGGCTGGTCGAACCGGTGGGGTACCTGGATTTTCTGTGTCTGCAGGAGAATGCCGCAGCTGTGGTGACCGATTCAGGCGGCGTTCAGGAAGAGACAACATATCTGGGCGTGCCCTGTTTCACCATCCGACCCAATACCGAGCGTCCGGTCACATTAAGTCAAGGAACTAACCATCTGGTCAAGAAAAACATCCACAGACTCAGTGAGATGGTCATAGAATCTGTAGAAAACGAAACGATAGCAAAGCATCCGTCGCCTGATCTATGGGACGGAAAAGCCTCTGAACGTATAGCTGGGTGTATTGTGAGTTGTGAGTCCTGGATA
>PUNP01000261.1 GCA_003551785.1 Candidatus Brocadiaceae bacterium
AAAAAATCCGCCGTTTCGTGGAAACTTGTTCCTGTTTATTCTCCACTTTTACCCACAGATTTTTATGAAGACCCCAACATAAAACGCCTGTACAGCGTCATAGGATACATCGCCCCTCTGGACAAGCTGGAAAGCCGTGCAGGGGGCAGATTAAAAAAGAACTTAGCCGCAAACTGTCTGTTGCAAGGAAACAGCGGCAGGAAAATTGTATCAGGGAAGTAAACTTGACTGGTCCGCAGAGCAGAACTATAATCCTTTCAGCCGGTGAAACGGTACATCCGGTGAAAAGCGCCGGGTCGTAGCGAATCCGAAAAGCCCCAGTCACTTTACCGGCAGCTCGCGGCAGACTTCTTCTATTCTCGGCTTTAGCTCTGTTAAATCAATCATGGTTCCGGCTCTTTTCCGGCTTGATGACTGTTTTTACGAAGACATAGCACAACCCTGCTCAGCCACGGATTATAAGCCAATTTCAGACTGAAAACAAAACACCGGAACAGCATTGCGAACATTACCTCTGCAGATTTGAATTTAATCGGAAATTTTTCCTGTCGCCATCCTTGACTTTGGACCACGCGGAGTATATACTAAGAATATATATTCTCATAACGGAGGTGCTGAATGAAAACGGCTAAACTGTTCAAAAACGGAAGGTCTCAGGCGGTGCGTCTGCCCAAAGAGTTCCGAATGCCGGGGAAAGAGGTAAGGGTTTACAAAGAAGGCAGCCGGGTGGTGCTTGAGCCGATGGAGACCACCTGGGATGCGATGATAGAGTCGCTGGAGGAGTTTCCCGACGATTTCATGGAAGACGGACGCGATCAGCCGCCCGTTCAGGAGAGGGAACCCCTTTGATGCGCTACCTGCTCGATACCGATATCTGCATATACGTCATCAAAAAACACCCGTCGCAGGTTATCGAACAATTCAAACGTCACAGTCCAGGTGATATCGCAATCTCCACTATCACTCTTTTCGAGCTGCAGTACGGGGTGGAAAAGAGCAGGCAGCGCAGCCGTTCCGGGCAGGCCCTTACCAGGTTCTTATCCCCACTGAGATTGCTTGTTCTGGACAGCGAGGCGGCGTTGGAGGCGGCTTCTATCCGTGCGCAGCTACATAAAATGGGGAAGCCGATCGGACCCTATGACCTGCTTATTGCGGGCTTGGCCCGGTCCAAAGACATGATACTGGTGAGCAACAACAGCAAAGAATTCGAGCGCATAGAAGGCCTGAGGCTGGAGAACTGGGCGAAGTAGTGTGCAATGCCCTGCGATCTCTGATAAAAATTGCAGAGCGCCAGGCCCGAACCAATACCTGAACAGAGATGATGGTACGAAAGAAAATACCATACAGAACAAAACTTCCCGTTCGTCTGACGCTGCGGGAACGTGACCTGATTCGGAAAGAGACATTCTACAATCCCCATTTTGCAAAACAGATTGAGCCGGACGAAAAAGGGATTAGCCTGGAACTGACGCTCGATGATATCGAGGATATTCAGGGCTATGTCGCTGCGGAGGCAAATCATTGCGAAGACCCCAGGCTTCAAAGAGAACTCGTTCATCTGTTCGACAAATTCCAGGAATTTCTTGATTCCTACGATGACCAGTGGGATTTGGATTAGCTCAGATCGTATCAATTGGCATACGGACCGAATTTGAATTTCTCGTGCCAACGCCACTCCTCAGCAGACGCTGACGGCCGTGTCTGCGGGGCTGACAACAGTATGGTGCGACGGATTGTTAGGCGAGTTTATCCGTCATCTTCCACAGCACCGTTTGTACTTTTTTCCACTGTTGCACGGGCACGGAGCATTGCGTCCGGTACCCGGGTACTTCTTCTCGCGTGAGGAAGGCGACGTGATTTCCTGAGAATCCGGTCGCGGCATGTCGGGAAACATCTCGTGATGCCGCAAGATCATGGGCTCGATGACCGAGTCCCGGAAATCTGCAAATTCGGCATTGTCCATTTTGAGCGTTGTACGCATTTCGGCGAGCATCTCTTCTTGCTCTGTCTCGGGCAATAAGGCGATATTCCAACACATCATAGCGATCGATATCGCTTTCTCCATCTGCTCGGGAGAGCCGTCCGTCTCGTCGAGCAAGGGTTGCGCGTATGCATTCATTGATTCCGCCATTGTTCCCATAATGCATCTCTCCTCTTATCCAGGCCGAACGGCAGCACTCAGGCGCTTTGGCCTGCAATGCATTGTTCGGCATTTCAATAGTTTGTATGCCAGATCCCGTAATCTTCCAGCAGCGTGCATGTATTGTCGTCCTCTTCCTCACAGGTAAGCCACGATAATCCGATCTCGAACCGTTTCCCGTCGGATAGACGTCGCACCTTTGCAACGACATCCTCATACTGGTTCGGTGGCGCGAGTGACTTGATCTCAAAGATGTCCGTGTAGGACGGATAGATATCTTTCAAAGCCTCATATTCCACCTGGTCCCAGCCACCGAGTACGTACGGTTCCTCCCAGGGGAAATCTTCCATTCCGGTCGCACGGATAGGGAAAGCGAGGTGTTTGAGGAGATGCTGGCGATAGCGCTCCGCATTCCGCATCGTCCGGGCTTTGTCGTCGCCGAGTATGGCGTGAATTCTTTTGTCATCTTCGTCCATACGTACTCCTGCCTGCCAACCGCATAACGTAGCAGAGCCCTTACGCGAAGGTTATGCACCTGTCCGATAGATCATCCACTGGGAGCATGTCCCATTCATAGTTGAAGGTAGAAAAAAGAAAGAAAATGGCTACTCCCTCTGATTTATTGTAAAATCAGAGTTTTCCCAAAACCCTTTTAAAGGAGGAGTAGCCATGAAGAAGGAACAGTCGGACATCGTTGAAAAAGTTGA
>PUNP01000912.1 GCA_003551785.1 Candidatus Brocadiaceae bacterium
CGAAAAAGTTAAAAACGGCGTATTCAGGGATTTCTCGTGCTGCCTGCTGCACGGCCAGATGTCGACAGACGAGAAAAACGAAGCAATGGAAGGCTTCCGCAGCGGGCGTTATCAGGTAATGGTGGCGACAACGGTCGTGGAAGTCGGGATCGATGTCGGTGAGGCATCGTTCATGATAATCCAGCACGCTGAACGGCTGGGCCTTTCTCAGCTTCACCAATTACGAGGAAGGATAGGACGCCATAAGTATCCGGGACATTGCTATCTGCTTGCCGAACCGACAACGGATGATGCGATGGAGAGGTTAGAAGTTTTAACTGCGACAAATGACGGATTTAAAATTGCCGAGGCCGACCTCCGTCTTCGCGGCCCCGGGGAACTGTTCGGGACCCGTCAAAGCGGGATGCCCGAGTTCCGTTGTTTCGATTTTTCCGACGTTCGCCTGCTGAACGAAACCAGGAAGGATGCCTTCAAGTTAGTTGAAGATGACCCCAGGTTAGAAAAACCACAGAATACCAACATTAAGAAGGCGATCAAGCAGAAATACTCTGAACAATTCGAACTGGGATCAATAGGTTAACCTGCATTTCATAAACCAGCGACATTAATTCAAAACAACGTTACAACTCAACCGTGTCGGGCAAAAAGCCGCTCTCTGGCGGAAGTGTACCAATTTTCATCTTTTGGATAATCACTGTAACTTTTAAAACAGCAAAGTATATCATCACCGTTTCCTGACGTTAGCGCTTGCAGCAACTCATAATCCTTCAGTGATTCGGAAAAAACCTCCCACCGGATCGAATCCAGAGGGCCGTTTTCCCCAGGGTATACAACAAAAGGATCGCCGGAAGACCAGTTGGGCCAGGCGAGTGCGTCGCCGACCGCGAAAGGGTCGATCAATTCGGTGCTCTGGCTTTTATACCAGTAATTGTACCCCCAGTGAAGGAAGCCGCATGCGCCGAGTTTATAGAAAAGCCAACCGGCTCCCCTTAATTTTGCAAGCGGCGTATCCATCAGCCGATTGAGATATGCCCCCCTGGGGCCGCAGCAAAAATAATCCCAGCGCGGAATACCGGCCTCAATAAATTCACTGGCACTGCTAATTACACATACGGACATATCGGTCACTCCGGCGAAGGTTATCTCACTCAGTGCATCCATCACCTTCATCCATGGGGCCAGCTCACTCAGAATCGACCGAGCCTTCTTATAGTTTTCAAGATGCTCTTTCCCGTGCGGCTCATCTGAAACGTGAAAGAAAGATCGGCCCAGAATTGCCTCTTCTTCAAGAAATTGCTTGAAGGCAGGCAGAAACTGGGAAAGGAACCGGCGATAGAGAGCGGAATCCGCCGGAGTATCGATCGGCCATAGCAAACGCCCTTCATATCTGCCGTCATAGTTTTCATAAACAGGTATGGCATGTTCCACGCCCCACTGGGAGAAAAGGTGAACCCATTCGTAAAATTCAAACCCGCAATTTTGCGCCAAGCTCACCCATTTCTTCACATCGGTCCAGTCAAATGAATATCTCCCTTCCGGCTCAGTTTTGATTTTCAACAACTGATTCGGTCTTTTAACTCCATCAGTAGGTGGGGTGAATATGGGGCTGTGGATCACATTTGTCCCGTGATCAACCAGGTTCTCAAAATAGGGTTTTACTATTGTCCAGAAATCAGCGGTGAAAGGTTCCACGTCGTACCAGTCGCAGAGAGCGTCGGCATAAAACCAGTGGGTTACCGGGAAGCTTACATTTTTTTTAAGTTCGAGTGGATGCACTTTGATAACTACATCGAATGTTAAAAAAGGAGCAGAATCGACATCCACTGCCAGTGAGCACCTGTATGAGCCCGGCGGGGTATCAGAAGCGGTTTGAACGGAAATCCAGTAACTGTTTGTCTCCATGGGCGCGAGAATGACTTCGGGCGCGTCAAAAAGAGGGTCCGGCACGTAGCCGGGCAATCGCTCCCAACCATCCAGTTCTCCGGTATCCGTATCGGAGCTATGGTGCCGAAGGGGAACATGTCCCACACTCCTAGCTCTGACAGTGAGGGAATCCGGACATTGGAGGGAAAGCCGGGCATGAGCAATTCCGTCGTCCTGTTTCCTCAGGCATAGTTGAAAAGAAGCTTTGTCATTACGGGCTAACACAATGTTCCTGGTCAGATTGGCCCCGGGAGGGTTCCCAATAAAGTTTCTGCCCAGGGAGCCTGTTGTCCAAATGTTTATATTTCGCATCATCACCTCATTTTAGTTGGTCAATGCCGTGAAAATAAAAGGCGGTCTATCAGTAATAATAATCAGTGAACATGCTTCACTCAATGCACTTTGATATCGTCGGCGGTCAGGTCAATTTTTTCCGCAAAGACAGCGAGTTCAGGCAACATTTTTTGCCTGGCAGCATCATGAGCGTCGCTTCCGAAAGTGAATTGGCAGCCTGCTTTTTTAGCAAGTTCGAGTATTCGAACAGGTGTCTCAAGAGAAAATGGTTCATCCTTGTTATGGGGAAGAAATCCGGTAGTGATTTCCATAGCGACATCGTTCTCTGACGCCTGACCAAATGCATCAAGGAACTCGCCGTCAGAAATCACATCCACCATACGATCAAACTGATCAATGTAACTGAAAGGTTTTAAAGGGTGGGCTATGGAAGTGGCAAGCCCGCTTCTAACTCCGGAACGCAAAAAACGCATCGCATGATCAGCCAGATCACGCACTGTATCCCCCCGAGGCTGCTCGACAAAATCTTTCATATGGAAGTGGCTGCAAGAGAGGAGCACGAAGTCAAAACCTTCGGCGAAGGCCGCTGAAAGACCGTATTTTCCAGGCGCTATCATCTCCGCCTCGCA
>PUNP01000314.1 GCA_003551785.1 Candidatus Brocadiaceae bacterium
ATGACCGCGGCATGTCCGATGGTGACCTCCTCCTCCAGCACCGTCGCACCCTGGGCGCTCACGTGGACCACGGCGTTGTCCTGGACGTTGCTCCCGCGTCCGATCCGAATCTCGTGATCGGGCTCGTCCCCGCGGAGAACCGCGCCGAACCAGACGCTCGCCTCCTCTTCTACCACCACATTGCCGATGATAGTGGCGGTCGGTGCAATGAAGGCCGAGGGGTGGATGCGCGGCGTGACGCCGTGGAAGGGAAGAATCAGGGCCATTTGCGGATCGCGTCTTCTTCGCGAGTCATCGGTCGCGGACATTGCCGGGATTTCCGTTCGCCCCGGGGTCGGGTGACGATTGCGAATTCAGCCTCGTCAGCCGGGCGCGGATCACCTGGGTCTCGGTGGCCTGCTCGACGCGGATGAGGACGTCCTCGCGCTCGAGCTCCTCCCCTTCGTCCGGCACGTGCCCCATCTCCTCGAGGAGGTACCCGTTCAGGGAGCGATGCTCGGCCTGCGGAAGCGTGGTATGGAATGTCTTGTTGATCTCCCGGAGCTCGGTGCTCCCCTCGACCAGGATCTCATTCGCCGAGACGCGGACCACCGGCTGACGGGCGAGGTCGGTCTCGTCCTCGATCTCCCCGACCAGCTCCTCGAGGATGTCCTCGAGAGTGACCAGGCCGTCCGTTCCGCCGTATTCGTCGATCACCATGCCCATATGGATCCTGCGCAGCTGGAAATCCTCCAGGAGCTGGGTCACCGGCACGCTCCCCGGAACCATGAACGGGGGCCGCACGAGCGACTCCAGTCCCACGCTCCCCCTCACGGCGAGGAGCGCCTCGAAGACGTCCCGGATGTGGAGGATGCCGATGATGTCGTCGATCGTCTCCCGGAAGACCGGGATCCGCGAGTAGGGGACATCGGGAAGCTCGGGCGCGACCTCGTCGAGGGTCCGATCTCCCCGCCAGGCGAAGATGTCGACCCGGGGCGTCATCACGTCCCATGCCCGCGTCCGATCCAGCCGGAAGGCCCGATCGATGAGCTCGCGCTCGTGGCGGTCGATCTCCCCTTCCTTGTGCCCGATGGCCGTCATCTCCCGGATCTCGGCCTCGGTGACGCGGGGCAGGAGGGAGGCGTCGCTTCGGCTCACCATCCACCGGGTGAGCGACTCGAGCGGCGCCACCACCGGGAGCAGCGCACGTGAGAGGAAGTAGATGATGGGGGCGATGAAGAGGCTGGCGCGCACCGCGTGCGTCGCCGCGAAGCTCTTGGGGACGATCTCGCCGAAGATGAGGACCAGCAGGGTCATCGCTCCGGTGGCCACCGCCACCCCTTCGCGCCCGAAGGCCTCGAGCGCGAGCGCGGTGGCGATGGAGGCCGCGGCGATGTTCGCCACATTGTTTCCCACCAGGATCGTCGTGAGGAGACGCTCCGGATTCGCCTTGAGACGTGCCAGCGTCCGGGATCCCCGGTCGCCGGCACGCTCCAGCGCGCGCACCCGCGCGTCCCCGATGGAGAAGAGCGCCAGCTCCGACCCGGAGAAGAAGGCCGAGAGCATCAGCAGGACGACGAGGAGGATCACCAGACCGGTCATGCCGGCTCCCGGAGCGGCGGCTCCTCAGGCTCCGGCGCAGGCCGGTCTCCGCGGGTTTCCGGAGGGTCCTCGGGCGCGGGGCCGGGGTCTCGCCCGCTCAACGCAGCTCGAACTCGGTGACCTGCTCCAGCGGGTGGCTCGAGGAGGTAAGCCGCCCCCGGGCGGTGAAGCTCCCCCGCGTGCCGGGCTCCGGCGTCCACCGCTCCTGGAAGGTCCGGGTCTCACCGGCATCGAGGTTGACCGTCTGCAGCGCCTGGGTGAACATCTGGTCAGCGGACCAGCGCCACACCTCGCGGCCCTCCCTCTGGACCACGAAGTCGTACATCTGCCCGGAGGTGAACTCCACCTCGATCGGCTCGACGTCTGCATTGGTGACCTGCAGGGTGAGGAGGGCGGAGCCGTCCTCCACCTCCACCTGAAGCGAGGATACGAGGGGGCCTTCGGCGTCGTCACGGGTCACCTGATCCTCCGCGAGGTCGTTGGGCGCACACGCCGGCGCTGCGGCGAGGATCAGGAAGACGATGGTGAGCAGGGGTGCGGCAGTGCGCATGAGATCAGGTGAAGATGGAGAGGGAAGCGAATCGGCCGGTCTGAATCCGATGCGCTTGCACGGCTGGCAAGATAAATACCCGGCGAAGCCGGGGTCAACCGAAAGTGGTGGATTTGTGACGCTTGCGCAAAGTTTCACAAGCGTCTATGATGCACGTCTGTTTTGCAAATTGAGGGGGCAGATGGTCTCAGACGATCGGCGAAACTCCGTGCCGCCCCACCTCGAAGGGGGGCATCTGCTGGGCGTGGGGATGCAGTTCGCGGCGGTCATCCTGGTCTTCCTCTTCGCGGGCTACTGGGCGGATCAGCGGTTGGGTACGGAGCCGTGGCTCCTCCTCCTCGGTGTCGCCCTCGGCTCCGTTCTGGGATTCTATTCGATGTACAGGCAGCTGGTCACCGTGCCGGAACAACGCAAACGCAGCCAGGGGAAGGGTACCTCCCGGTGAATCGCTCCCTGCGCTATGCGGCGCTCGCGGCGGGCGTCACACTTCCGGCGTTCCTGGTGGGGGGCCTTCTGGCCGATCCGGCAGCCGCGCGGGCCGTCTGGGTCGGGGCGTCTCTCGCCCTCCTCTTCCAGGTGGGTACCGTTTCCGTTCTCGCTGCCCGTCTCCGTCCGGAGCACTGGCTTCTCGGCTTCGTCTTCGGCTTCGTCGGGCGCCTTTCGGTCGTGATCGGATGTTCCGTGGGTGTCGGGATCACCGGAATTCTCC
>PUNP01000119.1 GCA_003551785.1 Candidatus Brocadiaceae bacterium
GAGCCGCCGAAAGTGAGGTTGGTGAACTGCGGAAGCGCCGTATACAGCATAGCAGCGCGCCGCATTGATCCGGCAAGGACAACAGGACTTGTGCTCACGTCGCCGGCGCCGGAGGAATTGGAAAAAATTACTATCCACCCCGGAGAAACGGATTTATTTTTATCGTAAACAAATTATAAAAAAAGATCACAGATGTCCGATCCAATGGTTGGGTTGGAGAATTATTGTACGATAGGCATTTTATCCGTAAAATTCAAGTTAGGAGCAGAGAGAGATGTCAAAATACAACACAAGATATCAGTCCCTTATGGGGATGGCACCACGGGAGATACCCCATTGGGAACATTGGTCATGTCCGGACGCTGCTACTTACATAACGGGCATTGATTATTACGAGCAGCCGAAAACCTGCATGAAAAAACTGGCCGACATGTATCCCCGGGTGAATTTCCCCCTGCCGGAAAGCGATGACCCCAAAATCCACCCCGATAACCAGAGAGATAAAAGCAAGGGGCGATGGGGCGACAGTTATCGCGATCACTGGCAGCAAATGGATGCCGCCGGCAGGTTCGGCAGTCTCGAAGAAATGTTGCATTTCAGCCCTCTCCGGCAGGCTGATTTTACAGGCTGGAACGTAGTAGCGGACGGGGATTACAGCAGTGAGGAGGTTATATTCCGACGGTATCGAAAGAACTATCCTTCCGAATGGAGCGATTCAGCTCCTGAAGGCTCCACTGCTTCGGTCTTCTTCTACAATACCATGTTCATGTGGCCGCTTCTGGTTTTCGGTTATGAAAACTTCCTCCGGATATGTCTGGACCCGCGGTTTGAACGAGTAATGGAAGAGTTTGCGGAGATAAGCCGCCGGGTTTTCCGGGCCTTTGCACGCCTGCCGGTCAATTTCGTTATATGTCACGACGATATAGTCCTTTCTACCGGCCCGGTATGCAGTCCGGTATGGATGAACAAGTTCATTTTTCCCCGTTATGAAGAGTTCTGGAGCATTCTTAAAGAGGCGGGTAAAGAGGTCCTTTTTGTAGTGGACGGCTGCGTGGACGCCTTTGTCGCTGATGTGATGGCATGCGGTGCTCGGGGGATTATAAGCGAGCCTTTTACAGATTACAGGGCCATCGCCCATAAATACAAGGATCCCTTCCTTGCCGGAGAAGGAGATAACAGGGTCCTTATGCGCAATGACCCCGATGAAATCCGCCGGATGGTCGACAATATGGTGGAAACCGCCCGCCTGTCGGGTGGATACATGATGTGTATAGGCAATCACATACCCTGGAACGTGCCACCGGAAGCGGTTAAAACCTACCTGGATTATTCGCACGAAACAGCTTTCAGATAATCAGAGGCCCGCCGGCCGGGCGAGTGCAGGCGGTTAACCCAAATTGTGTCATTTTGAACATAAATCGGTTAAGTTATCAGTTCAGAAAGCGCATTTGCATAGCCTGCATTTTTTATTGCGAACCTCATGCGCTCTGAAAGCTCCGGAGCCTCATCGGCTTTATTTTTCTTAGCAAGCGGGGCTTCGTCCAGAAGGTAGAGACCTTCACCGCCATTTGCATCAAACGGCACATATCCCAGTTCTCCATCCGTTATGAAGGGAGTGCAGGCGCCTTCGGGAAGATCGCCTGATTCAGTAACTGAAAGATGACAGGAGGAGATGGCGATACAGCGATGCGTTTCGGTTTTCCCAAAGATTGCGGGAGCGAAACTCATGCCATCCGGTTCTTCGGAATAATCGGCATCCACACCAGCCAGTTCACATACCGTCGGCAATATATCGATCGGCTGTGCCAAGGCTTTGCATTTTCGTCTTTTCGGCACATCAGAGCCGGCAATAAGAAATGGTATATGGCTTATTTCGGGATACAGCGGCCATCGGCGGCAATCGTTTTTTTTCAGATTGGATTTTCCGACTCGCGCGTGTTCACCTATCGAAAAACCGTGGTCGCTTGTGACAACCACTATTGAGTCTTCCCAAAGCCGGAGATCATCAATTTTTTGTAGTATCCGTCCGATTCCTCGATCCACGAGCTCGGCTTCGGCAGCGGCCTTTCCTCATTTTAAGGGATGCGTCGTTTATATCCCCGCGTGATAATCAAAGCGATAACGCCTCTGAAATGCTGGAAATAGTACGTCGTGCCTCGAATTGAGTAATGGCGCATTGTTGTTGAAGATGAAGGTGGAATATCGGACGGATGTTACGAAAACCGAAATCATCGGGGTCGGACCGAATAAACTTATAAATTGTGTATGTCTATACGGCTAAAAAGGGCCTGGGTGACGCTTAGAGACGTGTTTTCGTAACCATCAAGTAATCATTAAGCTTGAACTGTGAGGGTAAAATCACTATGCCCGTTATGCCCTGATAAGGGCAAGGTTGGGTAGCCGCGGGTTTTGAACCCGTGGAAACGTGATTACATCCTCATCGCCTAGGTGCCCCGGATGGGACACGGTAACTGATGCGTAGTCGATTCGCGCGGAGATAATTGAGTTCAAGATGTCCGGCAAGAGATAAAATTGCTGTGAGAATGGACGTTCTACCGCGCCCCGTTCGGGGCGCCCATCGTGGGGTTGAACCGCAATCCCCGGGTTGAAAACCCGGGGCTACCTAACATCGCCTCTGTCGAGGCGGGGTTGCCGAAAAAGTGCAGGAGTATGTTAAAGATTGTTCGAATGTTGAATAACATGGTGAAAGAACTTGACTTTTGAGAATATGGTGGTACTATAACTGTTGTGTGGGTTTTTGTCTCAATAGCATTTCGGCAGTGTGTTTTATTGAGGTTTGCATGAAACCGAGCAAATTCATTCATAATAAGGACAAAGAA
>PUNP01000924.1 GCA_003551785.1 Candidatus Brocadiaceae bacterium
GAAAATGCAGAATAATAATCGCACAATGTCCTCCTGCCCATATCTCTAGGGGGTTGGCCGTAAAGGTGCAGACGTAATGTATGACAGGCATCCTGCCTGTCCAGAGTGCACGCAGGGATGCAGGCGATACTATGAAAGGCATCTTGTGTTACTATATTTCTCATTTTGCACCTTTTCGGCTACGTCCCTGGTAGTCCATTCCACTTAATTTTGTGGATTCAGCCGGAGCGCCGGTGGTGATGTGATAACGGGAATATTGAATTTGTTCTTATTCACCCTCTGAATATGCTTTTCGGCCGGGATTCCTAAAACCTGCCCTACTATTTTTGCATTCTCTATCCAACGACATAATTAGACCGTTTCTGTTCCCTGCACTGACTTATAGTACCGAAAAATAATACCTGCGTTCGATTAATATGAAAAAAAACAGCGCAGTATTTTCTCCTGCGAATCGTTTAATACTCTGAGTGCTTAATTCTGATGTGAAAGCTTTCAACTAACTGGGGAAAAATGAGTAAATTCACTATAAAAATGCTTGCATTGACGGTGATTACTGTTATAGCAGCAAGCTGTTCCACTTCAACGTATAAAAAACAAGCCGAACTGGAGGCTTATGGGATTGTCGATGTTAAAGCTCGTGAAGTTCCGGGCATGGATGAGGAATTTTCTATCACTCAGGAAATAATTCGTCCGGAGGATTTCTTGTCCGAAGCTCCTGATGATATACTGCTGTATCATAAAACTGACAGTAATGAAACCCGTCCGACACTGCTGTTAAACCTCGATAGTGCATTAATAATGGGAGCGGCCAACAGCCGCGATTATCAAAGGCGGCGGGAAACTGTTTTCATCACCGCACTGTCCTTAAGCACCGAATACAATAAATTCAGCCCGCAATTTTTCTGGCAGGTGCGCTCCGAAGCACAATACAGCACGGACGAAAAAGGCTCTCTGGGCGGACGTTCTCGATTTGGATTCAATCGGCTTTTTACAACGGGAGCAACGCTCTCCGGCGCTCTGACGACCAGCGCCACCAGAGTGTTGTCAGGCAATCTCAGTGACGCTTCAAGCTCGCTGCTGGAACTGACACTCACCCAACCTTTATTAAAAGATAGCAGGATAGCGACTTTGGAACCGCTCACACAGGCCGAACGCAATATGGTTTACGAGTTAAGGGACTTCGTTCGCTACCAACGGCAGTTCTCTGTCGGTATTCTGACGGATTACTACAGGGTTCTTGAGCGATATCGGCGAGTGGAAAATGAGCGATTAAATTATGAAAATTTGTCACGCATAAGGGAACGCTCCGAAGCGTTGAGTGAAGCGGGCCGGCTGCCCGAACTGCAGGTTGACCGTGCCCGACAAAACGAACTGGCCGCTCAGGACAGCCTCGATCAGGCATTGCAAAATTACCAGCGTGCACTTGATGATTTTAAAATGAAATTGGGCGTAAGCCCTGATTTTCCGCTGGTGTTGAACCCGGAAGAACTGGATTTATTGCTCGAACGTGAAATCCCTGAGCCACCGTTGCACTTGGAGGATAGTATCGAAATAGCGCTGGAAAACCGTCTTGACTTTGCTACTTTCGCCGAACGGGTCGAGGATGCTGAACGAAAAGTCTTAGTCGCTGAAAATGCGCTTAAACCGGACTTTGACTTCGTTTTAGGATCAAACTGGGGAACCGCAAGCAGACAACCGCTAAATTTCGCCGACGGCTCACGTAACAGTTATGTAAGGCTGGACGCCGATCTGCCGCTCGAACGCACACGTGAGCGCAATGCCTACCGAGAGCGACTTATCGAGCTTGACCGGGCTATGCGGGATTTTAATCAGCAGCGTGACAGCATCACACTTGAAATAACCAACCGGTGGCGTGACCTGGAAAGAGCCGCAAGCAGCTACCAAAATCAAAAAAGAAGTGTTGAACTGGCTGAAGAAAGAGTTGAAAGCTCTGAAATGCTTTTCGATGCCGGACGTGCCACTACACGCGATGTACTGGATGCTCATGAAGACCTTTTACGCGCGCAAAATCGACTCGCCGCCGCACTCGTCGATTTGAGAATCGCTACTCTCGAACTCGAACGTGATATGGATATTCTTGTTATAGATGAAAAAGGAAAAATTATTGAAGGAGCAGGTTACGATGAATACACAAAGCAAAAACGATAAGCCGGTATTTATGAGTACGATGTTGAAAAAATTACCGAATAAATTTTATTTGATCGCAGCTCTTTTTATGATCATATTGGGCGTCTGGGTATTAACCGGATTTTTACGTGGACTGCGAGATAGCGGTCAATATGATATACCGGTTCACGAGGTTGAAAGAGATAATTTGCGGGTAACCGTCACCGCAGGCGGAACTCTCCAAGCCCTGCGCAGCCATGAGGTGCAAAGCAAAGTCGAAGGCTCCACCCAGATTCTTAGTATCATCCCCGAAGGCACCATTATTACCGAAGAAGATGTGGAAAACGGAACCGTTCTCATGGAACTTGACGCCTCGGATGCCCGTGAACGCCTTGATCAGCAAGAAATAACCGTTCAGGATGCCAGCGCTTCCTATACACAGGCTAAAGAAGATTACACGATACAGCAGGAACAAAATGAAAGCGATATATCACAGGCCGAACTGAAGGTAAGGTTCTCGCTCATGGAACTGAAAAGGTATCTGGGTGATGAACTGGCACAAAAAGCCGTGGACGGTGAACTTGATTTTGAAGATGCTGATTGGCATGAACACATCGGCGGAGCCTCGCTCCAGGACAGACGTAACCTCGAAAATGCCGTCAGCCTCGCTAATGAAGAACTTTCCAGAACACGTGAATCGCTCCATTGGA
>PUNP01000436.1 GCA_003551785.1 Candidatus Brocadiaceae bacterium
AGACGTCCGAGTTCAGCGGCCAGCATCTGCTCTGCTACCTGAGCACCGTATTCAGATCTGCGAATGGTGCGATAATGCGTACAGTCCCCTCCAGAGGCCTCTGCAGTAATGGATTTAACGCCCCTGGAAACGGCGAAGCCATTCAGCCCGCTGCAAGTGCTGGGATTGAAATCTCTGCTATGGTCAACCATGTAAAAAGAATCATCTCGCTGCTCATAAAATCTTCCGGCAAACGCTTCGCTAATGCCCTCTAACAATTCCACATGATAAAAAGCGTTGGGAAAAAAACCTTTCCTGGTTTCAAACTGATGCAAAAAATTGGAGACCCCCACATTTTCGTGATAATCGGCAAGAGCTACCACCTGCCCATCCCTTCGATCAAAGAGTTGCATCATGGCACTTGTTTCCGGCTGAGAACCGGGCGCAGGTCCCCGCAGCGAAAGCGGATTGAGCGAAGTCAGTGAAGGCTTTGAACCGTAGTTGCCCCAGCTTGCGTTGCCCTCCCCGACCCCTTCCCATACACCCGGGAAATTACGGTTTAAATTTATGCCGTTCCGTTGCTGTCGTCTGTCCTCAAAACCGTCGGGGCATACACTTGGCACCCACCAAACCTGATTGTGTTTCAGCAATTCTTCAGCTTCCATCCCCCCGCTTTCCAATTTTTCAAGAAGAAACCGGATATAGCGCATGACACCATAAACAGGGCCCCATTCATAGGGGTGAACGGTGTTTGAATACATAACAACGGGCAGTTTAGAATTTCGGGCCACTTTCAGCATACAAATATCCCTGCCATCAACGGAACGCCCTATGCGTTCTACCGAAGCAAAACGCCGATACCGGGCAGCCAGCGACTCAACAGCGCCCAGAAACTCACCGTAGTCAGAATACGGGACAACGAATTTGCCGAAACTTACCGGGCTTTTCCCCAGCAAAGACAGGAAAACCTGTATTGCCGGTGTCTCGCTTCCGCATGGCTCAGGACTGCGCCCCACCGCATGCAGGTCCATAATGGTTACACTTCCCCCTTCCGGCGTAGTGCAGCTTATAAGCGCCGCATTCCCCGACTCGTGCTCACGCCCCCATACGACGCCTCCAAACTTTTTCAGGAACTGCTTAAGGCCGACGTTATCACTTATAACTCTGAGTCCAAGGTCTGAAGCCGAAGGAACATACATATGTATGCGATCTCCTTCTGAAAGGCCCATAGCTTCAGGGGGTTCGGCCACAATATCAACAGCCGGAGCCTGGGGATATACCGTTTGGTTTTCACGATGACACATAACCTCTACGGTGGGCTCAAGAGCCCTCAGACAGTTGTCAACCTGCAGATCACATCCAGCCTCGGAAATCATGCGCGAGGC
Organism: Candidatus Brocadiaceae bacterium; assembly: GCA_003551785.1. The sequence continues at coordinate 1,365 of PUNP01000436.1, forward strand.
AACCTCAACATCTACAATCACCCTGCGTTTACCCGCCCAGTGAAGTATTTTTTCCCATGAAGGCGGCTCGGGAAGGTTCTGGATAACCACTGCATCAGCATCGAAGGTTATATGTGGAAATTTTGCCGGATCCAACGCGGTGATCTCCGGCGGCCCGAAAACTCTGAAAAGAACAGCCCGCCGAAGGAACCCGCCGGGTTCCACGCCTACGGTGGCAACACGCTCCGGCTCACTCCCGGGCTTAGGCATAAATATTGACGGACCAGAAAGAACATCGCCGACCTGACCGTCAAAAGGAACTTTACCAGAACCTTCTGACAACTGCGTATGCTGGCTGTAAGGAGTCATCTAGCTTTTTCCTTAAAAAAGTTATATTTCCCACCTATTATGCATTCAGTGATATAGCCTTGATCACTTTTTAAAAATTTCCAATCCGCCAAGCAAAGGGGGATACTCAGAGTTTTCTGAAGGTTGGAAATGGAGCCGGAGTGTACCGTTCTCAATCTGAATTCCTTCAGCCCGCAGTGTCACGGATTTGTTATCCCCTCCCGCTGCCTTAACGATATCAAATTCCTCGGCAATCATCTGTCCATTCAGCAGAATATCAAAGGACCTTTGGCCAACTTCCAGTCCCTCGTGTTCAGCGAAATGGAAGGTAATATCGAAAATGCCGTTATCAATCCCGGGTACAACAAGATCACGGATGCCTGTCAGCGCGGAAGAAGCGATCCAATTTGGTCCGTCTTCTCCATCAACAAACAGCGAATGTCTGCGGTAAAAACGATCCTCCGGCATCCTGAAAAGAGTATATCCGCTCTCTTCACAGAGGTCACCCAATCGAACCTGGAAGACTTGCAGACGTTCGCGCGATCCCTCCTCCCCCTCATGCTCGCTGAAACGCATACGCACGTGCTGTGCTTCGACGGGTTCAAAAACATATGTTTCATACTCTTTACCGGTTCCTCCGGATGTTCCCTCGTACACATTTTGCCATTGCTCGCCGTCACGGCTGACATACAGGGTGAAATGGGTCTTTTCAGAAGCCTGCCAGGCCGCCTTTATACTTTCCATCTCAACAATCCGGCTCAACTCATATTCCAGTTCCGTGTCAAAATCACCCTTCCTCTCACAGTGTATACGCCATTCCGAATCGAGGTCTCCGTCGAGTGTATTTTGGACTCGAAGAGACGAGAAGCCTACGTTCGGGGTTACGTTCATTCTTGAGCGCCAGTCTTGGGGTATACGTTGAGTAGCAGATGCATCGGCGACATGTACGTTATCCATCGCACAATCAACGGTAGAGAGCCAGACATCGACCTCCGGAGACGGAGCGCGCTGGGGCATATGTATCCAGTATATCCCGTTCTCGGAGAGGCGGTCACCAGGAGCGCCGAGGTTGATGCCCACCTGCCGTATGGAACCCTCGAAAAGTCTCATGGGTTCGTTAAAAGTCCACATTTCCATAT
>PUNP01001036.1 GCA_003551785.1 Candidatus Brocadiaceae bacterium
AAAGTATGACAGGCATCTTGCCTGTCCAAAGCGCACGCAAGATGCGTGCGATACGTATGAACGGCACCCTGGTCTGACTATACAGCTTATGTTGCACCTTTTCAGCCAGGCCCCCAGGGCAAGGTGGAGATGAGTTGACGGGGTTTACTGAATATTTACCTATTTTCGTCATAGATGTCCCCCTTCAGCATTTACTTGTTCAATGAGATACATGGAATGACCTGGCAAATATTATTAAGTTTTTTACTGCTGATGTCCCTGGGCTATCTGCTGAGCATCATCATGGTGATCCTGCTCAAAGGGACATTCCAGGAACATAAGTATTTTGTGCTGATGCTCTTCAGCCTGGTCATATATTGCGCCGGTAGCATCCTTGAGGTCTATGTATCGACCGTGGATTTAGTTCTTATCGCTTATAGAATTCAGTATTCAGGCATCTCCTTTTTCCCGGCGTTTCTCATTTTGTTTGCATTGACATATGTCAAAAAAAATACTGAACCGAGCAAACGATTCAAGTTGTTGCTTTATGCTGTATCTATCCTGACGCTGTTCATCGTTTATTCCACCGATTACCACAATTTGATGCATATTGCCCCGCGTATGGATTTCTCGGGGCCATTTCCGGTTTTGGCTTTTGAGCGGGGTCCATGGTATTGGGTTCATGTCGCCTATATCAATTTGAGCGTTCTGACCGCTAACATCATTTTTCTGAAAATATGGGTTCGCAGCGCGGGCCGTTTCAGAAAGCAAGCCGCGATACTCTTTCTGAGCACTCTCATACCCTGGATATTTTTCATTGTCTACATTTTTCGCCTGGTGAACTGGCCGATTGATTTCAACCCTGTCACTTTCACGGTAGCCGCCTTTTTCCTGTATATTGCCATATCACGGGAAAATTTCGGAAACATAGCCCCGATTGCACGTGAAATGGTATTCGAAAAGTTGTATGATGCGGCGCTCGTTCTTGACACCAGGAGAAAGGTAGTGGATTATAATTCGGCGGCAGGCGCCCTTTTCCCCTTGCCGAACCAGCTTATTGGCCGGCAACTGAGTGCAGTCATTGAAGCAAGCAATGCAACCGGTTTTCCATCGGATTTTGAAGCACCGGCCGACGACACCGTTCACCATGAAGTGCATATAGGCGACGATGTATACGATGTGTGCATGATCGACCTCATAACAAAGAGACGACGTACTGTTGGGCATGTTCTCACTTTCCGCAATGTTACCGGGTACAAGATTCTTGCCCGCCGACTCACTCGAATGGCGCATACCGACGAGCTAACCGGCATTCATAACAGGCGTGCTTTTGTCGATCTCTTATCGAAAGAATTGAACCGTGCCCGTCGAAACAATTCCTCGCTCGCGCTCTTACTGATAGATATCGATCATTTTAAGGTGGTCAACGACACCTATGGTCATGCCGCCGGTGACAAGGTGCTCCGGACTCTGGCGCACACACTTCCGGAAAACCTGCGGTCGTTCGACTTGCTGGCCCGTTACGGTGGAGAAGAGTTTGCTATCTGCCTTCCGGGGGTCTCACAGCAGGACGCCGTCCAATCAGCCGAAAGGATACGGTGCCTCATCCAGGAGATGACGGTGCCGTTCGACAGCGATGTCCACATTAAGATCACCGTCAGTATAGGGGTTGCTTCTCCGACTGCCGCATATGAAACAGATGATCAACTCATGATCAAGGCGGACAAGGCATTATATAAGGCCAAAGCCGCCGGAAGAAATTGCGTTGTTTCCAGCGACGCGGGTATAATGCATCAGCAATAAGCTGGAGTGGCTCCCCGGCGGCCCCGCCCGGGTAAGTCCTCAGTGTAAACGTGTTTCTGTTCAGGTAATTGGAGCGACTACGGATAGACACTGATAAAAAAAGCAGGAGCTTTTAGGGCGTTAAAACAGATTGCGGAAGGTCAACATCTTTCAACTCTTGTGGCTTTATCTGTGTTAATCTGTGTTCATCTGTGGTTCTACAGATGCTCATGATGCAGAATAACGGGGTTCACTGAATATATACCCGCCCGGCATAACCGCCGTCCCGGGGTATAGTGGAAAAACATCAGATACGGACAATAATATGCGCACGAAAAAACTATTATGGAAATTCCTGCCGCCGCTGCTGTTTATTATTTTCGCGGCGGTAATCAGCGTGATGCTGAACGCGGCCGGTACTATGCGCCGATTCCATCTGGAGGAAAAATCGATCGATTTGGAGCGTCTTGCAGCGGTTCTTGAACCGCAAATAAAGACAGCCTTGACGCGCGAGGATCAGGACTTGCTTGCTCAGGAAGGCAAGCGGGTCGGAGAAAAGTTTGATGCACGGGTCACGGTCATCGACGCCGACGGATGGGTGCTGAGCGATACGCATGAAGCACCCGCGGAGATGGATAACCATATCGGCCGCCCGGAAATCTCCGAAGCTTCAGAGGGCCGGCCCGGTCGTGCAGAACGCTACAGCAGCACATTGCAGACGGATATGCTGTATGTTGCCGTCCCTTTGTATTCCAACTCGCAGCCGACAGACCCACTATCAGCACAGCAAATAACGGCCTATTTACGTCTGGCCGTGCCGCTGGCTTCGATTAATGAGGCGCTGAAAGGCTTGTATTTCAGGCTGATACTGGGCGGGTTGGCGGCCGCCGTTCTTACGGCAATAGTCGGCTACATGATAACTTTGCGGGTGACCAAACCGCTGATCAGAGTCAAAAACGGTGCTGAACGCTTTGCAGCTGGAGAACTTGAGCATAAGATCGGTTCCGCCGATATTGCGGAGATGGATGCTCTCGCGGAGACACTGAACTATATGGCCGGAGAGTTAAATAACAGAATCCGCACCGTACGAGAACAAAAAAACGAACTCAACGCGATATTAGCCAGTATGGCGGAAGGCGTTATCGCCGTCGATACCGACCGGCGGATCATCACTGTCAACCAGGCTGCTGTCGAGCTGCTCAACGTCTCTGCGCGGGATGTCAAGGGCAGGCTGCTGGATGAAATCATCCGTAATTCCGACCTGAAAGCGTTCATCGATCAGACGCTCCAGCACAAAACCTTGCAGGAGTGTGAAATAGAAATCCGCGGGAGTAAAGGAAATGAGAGGTTTCTACTGGCGGGCGGCACCGCCCTGCTGGACGCAGAGAATACATGTTTCGGGGCGGTCATTGTACTTGACGACCAAACGAAACTGCGGCGGCTGGAGAAAATACGCAGCGACTTCGTCGCTAACGTCTCCCATGAACTCAGAACGCCCATCACCTCCATCAAAGGTTTCGTCGAAACGCTGTTGGATGATGAAGGGGAGGTGGAGGATAAAAAACGGTTCCTCTCCATCATCGCCCGCCAGGCCGACCGGCTCACGGCGATAATACATGACCTGCTGATCCTTTCTTCTATTGAAAAAGATGCCGAAAGCAGCCGAACGCCGGAATTAAGGCCGGTTCTGATGCAGAGCGTGCTGGAAGACGCGCTCGAAACCTGCGCCCACAAGGCCGAGGAAAAAGGGATTGAGATAGAGGTAGAATGTGAGCAGGGCTTGAAAGCGCACCTCAATCCGGAGCTTTTCGAGCAGGCGATCATCAACCTCGTCGAGAATGCCGTTAAATACAGTCCTGAAAACAGCACGGTCCAGGTCAAGGCGGAATGTGAAGGCGATGATCAGATAGCGGTTCACGTGATTGATCAGGGCTGCGGCATTAAGAAGGAGCATCTTGACCGGTTATTTGAGCGGTTCTACAGGGTTGACAAGGCCAGGAGCCGAAGTCTGGGGGGAACGGGGCTGGGGCTGTCCATCGCCAGGCATATAACACTTGCGCATCAAGGCAGTATCGAGGTCAAGAGCGAGTGGGGAAAAGGCAGCGTTTTTACTATTCATATACCCGTTAATTCGATATAAGAATATATAGCTCTGGAATTAACGAGGTAAGTCCTCAGTAAACCACGTAGCATCACCACCGTGCCCTGTGCCGGTGGAATGATGATTATTAGCTACTGCGGGCATAACCAACGCGTTCCGCCGTGTCTCCGCCCAGCCCGGCCCCTCCGCCGTTTGCATTATCATCTATCGTTTATCAAAAATAAAAGCGCAAGCGGCGGAGGGGCCGGGCTGGGCGGAGACACGGCTACGGTGTGAGAAATCGCTAAGTAGCTCTGAATCATCATTCCACCGGCACAGGGCACGGTGGTGATCTGGTAACGGTGTTCACTGAATATATACATTACGAGTGCCACCCTTACACATTACCTTGCATATCGCTTGTCAAAGCGACACCGGCGCTCATTAAATCCTAACGTGGTTTTAATATTATGTAAATAGTTGTCGGTTACAATTCAATTTTAATTTTCCAGGTATTCAGCAATACTTGAAATCAGAGAGGATAGAATAATGGGATGTCAGAAAGGGCGTTCAACAGCGGAAGAGGTTGCGGGGAATTATAAGTGTAAGAAGTGCGACGCGGTAACGGAAAAGAAGAAGAAATTGTGCAAACCCCAGAAGATAAAGCCGGATGAAGTCCAAAAGGAGACAAATGCATCGGAGCAGCCATCAGCGGGGGTAGACGGGGTGTCTGATTTGTTTTGGGTTGGCTTTGATCTTGGGGGCACAAAGATGCAGGCATCGGTTTTTAACTCCGATTTTAAGTGTATAGGTACGAAACGAAAGAAAACGAAGGCTTACAAAGGACAGGAAACCGGATTGGAACGTATCATTGAGACGGTCGAACGCGCTATCGAAAACAGTGAGATTAAACTGGAAAGAATCAAGGGCATCGGCGTGGGCAGTCCGGGGCCGCTGGACTTGGACAAAGGTATTATCCTGGAGACACCCAATCTTGGATGGGGAGATGTGCCGCTGAAGGAAACTCTTGAGAAAAAGTTTAAAATACCTGTTATGGTAGCTAATGACGTGGATGCCGGGCTCTATGGAGAATATCTTTTCGGTGCCGCTCAAGATGCCCGTTGTGCGGTAGGCGTATTTCCCGGGACGGGTATTGGCGGTGCATGCGTTTATGAAGGAGAACTGCTGCGAGGGAGAGAAAGTTCGTGTATGGAAATAGGTCACATGCAGGTTGTTCCGAATGGCAGCTTATGCGGATGTGGTAGGCGTGGATGTTTGGAAACCGTCGCTTCCCGGCTGGCCGTTTCCTCCGCGGCGGCTGCGGCGGCCTATCGGGGTCAAGCGCCCTATTTGGCTAAAGAAGAAGGGATGGATTTGACTGACATCCGCAGTAAAGCTTTGAAACGTGCCATAGAAAACGGTGACAACGCTGTAGAGCAAATAGTTAGCGACGCCGCCCGTTGGCTGGGAGTAGCTATCGCCAATGTTGTCAACCTTTTGGCACCGGACATTATCGTTCTTGGCGGTGGGATGGTCGAGGCTTTAGCAGACGTTATTCTGAAGCCCCTTACCGAATCGGCTCGTTCCAACACGATGCCCGGACTGCAAGAGGCGTTCAATGTTGTCTTATCGGAACTTGGCGATGACGCCACTGTCATGGGCGCTGCCGGTTTAATTAGCGATGCAGTTGAGTAACTGAAGGGAGTTAAATCTTGCAGGCACACAAAGACACAAAGAAAAACAAGCATGACTATAAGCTTTTCTCTGTCATCGACATGGGAACAAGTTCCATCCGGATGGCCATTGCTGAAATCAATTCGGAAGGAAAGGTGCGCAGTCTTGAGTCATTGCAGCAAGCAGTCAGTGTGGGCAAAGATACTTTTACGCATGGTGAAATCAGCCATGAAACAACCGAGGAATGCGTCAAGGTATTGAGCAGTTTTCGCCGTGTCATGGATGAGTATCAGATTCATGGAGGCGATAGCATTCTTGCCGTTGCCACCAGTGCCGTACGTGAGGCGGGGAACCGTCAGGCATTTTTAGACCGCATATATATGGGCAGCGGGATTGACATTCGAGCGATAGATGAGGCGGAAGCGAATCGATATACTTACTTGAGCGTTTATCCGTTACTTAAGCGCCATAAAAAGTTACGTCAAGGCCAATCCCTGCTTGTGGAAGTCGGGGGAGGCAGTACGGAGATGCTTGTGATAGAGGGGCTGAAGGTCACGTTGTCACATACCTATCGTTTGGGTTCTCTACGGATGCGACAGATGCTGAGCGATTTTCGGGCACCCCGCGCACGTATCGAGAGTATATTGAACAAACATATTAAAAGGATATTTGCAGGCATACCCCAGAACATATTAAGCGGCAAGAAAATGCACATGCTTGCAATTGGTGGAGATGCACGATTTGCGGCCGCCCAGATTCGGCCGGATTGGGACCGTTCCGAACCGGCAGTCTTGGATGTGGCCGGCGTCCGCCGTCTGGCCAAAGACATCATTCGTCTATCCGTCGAAGATTTGATGTGCCGCTATCATTTATCCTATCCCAATGCCGAAACACTTGGCCCCGCTCTCCTGGGATATGTTCAGTTAGCTGAAGTGCTGAAAATGGACAAGTTGATGGTGGCGGGGCAGACCCTTCGGGATGGATTGCTGATGGAAATGAAGGCTCAAGGGGCCTGGTCACCAGAGTATTATCGGCAGGTGAAGCACAAAACACAACCTTGCCGCTTATGGAACGCATCAAGTTCCTGGCAATTTGTGATTCGAACCTGGATGAATTTTTCATGGTGCGTGTCGGCGGCTTGCAGATTTTACATAATCAAAAAGTGAAGACGAAGGATCCTTCCGGTATGACACCTTTACAGCAGCTTGTTGCAGTCTCCGAACGGGCCCATCGATTGGTGGAGGATGCCGGCAACTGTTTCAGGGAAGTTGTCGAGCCGGCGTTGGCCGAAGAATCCATTCGCCGAATTACTCCCGAGGCTCTGAGTCCTGAACAGCGTGAGTATGCTCAAATGATATTCGACAACAACGTTTTCCCCGTTATTTCCCCGATGGCTATTTATGATACCGACCATTTTCCGCTGGTCAAGAACCTTTCCCTGAACCTTTTCGTGCGTCTGAGCCCTGCTTCGGGCAAAGGGTTGAAACGCAACGCCAATATCCCGCTGGGGGCCGCTCTGCCGCGTTTTATCGCCCTTCCCAATCCCGAGGGCTATAGCTATCTTTTGCTGGAAGACCTTGTCCGCGTCTTTATCGACCGGCTTTTCCCCGGTGAGAGAATCTTGGAAAGTATTCTGTTCCGTATAACACGCAATGCTGATATGGCTGTCAGGGAGGACAGATCGCCCGATCTGCTGGAGGGGATGCGTGAAATTCTTGATGCAAGACGTTCCAGCGATTGTGTGCGCTTACAGATAGAGGACGGTGCAACAAAAACCGCGGAAAAATTTTTGAAACGTGCTATGTCCATCCATGATCGTTATATCTATAGAACTTCGGGCCCTTTACAATTCTCCGATTTTATGGAGCATGCGACGATGGATGGTTTTGATCATTTAAGGTATGAACCGTGGCCGCCATTGCACTGTCCCGACATTGATTCCCGAAACAACATATTCGACGAAATAGCGGAGAAGGATATACTCCTGTCACACCCGTATGAACAATTCGAACCGGTTGTTCGTATGATTCAAGAAGCGGCTGAAGACCCCAATGTGGTTGCTATTAAACAGATACTTTACAGAACAAGTAAAAACAGCCCGATTGTTAACGCTTTGCAACAAGCGGCTCAGAACGGGAAGTATGTAACCGCCATTGTCGAACTGAAGGCTCGTTTCGATGAAGCGCAGAATATTAAATGGGCTCGCCGGCTTGAAGAGGCCGGAGTTCAGGTTATCTACGGGGTGAAAGGATTCAAAACCCACGCCAAACTATGTATCATCGTGCGAAAAGAAGATGTCGGGATCGTTCGTTATCTTCACTTCGGGACGGGTAATTATAACGAGCAAACAGCAAAGCTTTACAGCGATATCGGTTACCTCACATGCGATGAGGACCTGGCAGCCGATGCGTCCACCTTCTTCAATGCTGTCACCGGATTTTCCGACCCGCCCGATTATTTGAAACTTGCCGCGGCCCCCATGGGGTTAAGGGAGCGGATACTGGAGCTTATCGAAGGGGAAACTATGCGCAGCCGGCAGGGGCATAAGGCACTGATCATGGCGAAAATGAATTCTCTCCTGGACCCACAAATTATTCAGGCATTGTACAAAGCCTCCAGTGCAGGAGTCAGTGTGCTTCTAAATGTAAGGGGGATATGTACTCTGCGGCCCGGGATAAAAAATCTGAGCGAAAATATCAGGGTCGTCAGCATCGTTGACCGTTTTCTGGAACACAGCCGTATTTATTACTTCCGACATGGGGGCAATGAACAAGTTCTTATCTCCAGCGCCGATATGATGCCCCGCAATCTTGACAAAAGAATTGAACTGCTCATACCTGTCGATGACAGGTATTGCCGCCAAAAACTCGTGCAAATTTTGGAAACATATTTTGAGGATAACGTGAAAAGTTCCCAACTGTTACCCGATGGACGATATGAAAGGCTCACCGGCAAAAAAGAACGCGTTCGGGCTCAATGTGCCCTTTACAAGCAAATAATGGAGGTTATCGAAGAGAAGAGAAGGCAGCATCGCACCTTTTTCGAACCTCATAAAGCTCCGAATACGGCATGACCGGGAGGAATCGGAAAAGGGAAAGAAAAAAAATCCAAATCCTCAGTCAACCACCTCACGTCAGTCGGCTCCCCCAAGTTCTCCAGTAATGACAAAACTCATCCGAAGCGTTTTTGGCTGCACCTCCCAATAGGCGTTTAAGACCGGAATCCGCTCGTCGGCGCAGTTGCGCCTGGCGGTCGTGAATCAGCACATCAAGGGCTTCCATTTCACTTTTCAGCGAAAGCAACGCCTCATCATGCAATGTTTCGTAAGTATTCACTGAACCACGTCAAAGCATCCCCACCGGCACAGGGCACGGTGGGGATGACACGGTGTTCACTGAGGATTTACAATGTTTCATTCTTTTCCAACCAATATCCCATAAGAAATTCCGTTTTTCTGTCATTATAGGTGATTACGACTCGTTTGCACAATCTCAGCATTAGCAAAGATTAACGCAGAGCTTATATGTTAATAAATAAGTCGGGCAATTGCACATCATCTTAATTTAACACCGATTACATAAAAAAGCAACAAAAAAGCCTATAATAATGATATAACACTACAAGTAATCGGAGGTTTTAAGCAAATGAAAGTTGATCTTCATATCCACAGTCGTTTTTCCGATCGTCCGTCTGAATGGTTCCTGCGACGCATCGGAGCGCCGGAGTCGTTTGTTGAGCCACAAGACGTTTACAAAATCTGCCGCAAACGTGGCATGGATTTTGTTACGGTGACTGATCACAACAGCATCGAAGGAGCTTTGAGTATCGCCCATCTGCCGGGGACCTTCCTTTCATCGGAAATAACCACATATTTCCCAGAAGATGGATGTAAAATCCATTGCCTCACGTATGGTTTTTCCGAGTCACAATTCAAAGAAATCCAAAAGATGCGAGAGAATATATATGATTTACACGCCTACCTGAACGACAATAATATCGTGCATTCCATCGCACACCCGCTTTACCAGGTGAGTGGGCATCTCAGCGCAGATCATATGGAAAAATTAGTGCTTCTATTTAAACGCTTCGAACTGCGAAACGGTGCACGGCATGATCGGGCGGCGGCTGCAGCACAGATGCTGTTGAATAACTTAACACCTTCGATAATAACATCTATGGCAGAAAGACAAGGGGTGGAGCCGTTCGGCCCGCGCCCCTGGGAGAAATTTTATACCGGTGGCAGTGACGATCATTCCGGGGTATACGCGGGTGTCGCTTATACTGAGATACCGTACGCCGAAACACAGGATGACTTGGTGGCTCACTTGCGTGCCGGGCGGCACAGTTGCGGCGGGACATGCGGGTCGAGCCTGCGCCTTGCCCACAGCCTGTACCATATTGCTTATCAATATTATACGCATATATTATCGAGCAATGGTGGCGATCAGTCGGTTCTATCCGAACTTCTGAAACGTATAACCGACGCGGGATGTTATAATCAACACATATCCGGGTCCAAAAGCCGCCTGCGCTCGATAGGTCACCGCGCGGTGCGACGCTACCGAATGAAGCGGTTGAGTCCGATAGAGCGTGAATTGGTCGAAGCACTTTCAAATCTGACGCACGACGAGAATGCGGAAGCTGGTAATGCAGAACCCATGGAACGGGAACGTCAGGTATATGAATTGGCACAGCAGGTGGGACAAAAGCTGGGGTTCGTCTTCACACGTCAATTTTTTAATTTTGCCAAGGAAGGACGGATGCTTGAGAGTGTTCAGGCTCTGGCTTCACTTGCCCCGGTTGGGTTGAGCCTGGCACCCTATTTTACAGCATTCAGCTCCCAGAACAGCGACAGACCCCTCCTCAAAGAATTAATCCGACGTTATCCTTTTATCGACAAAAGCCTCGGCTGCGGCAGTCAATCTGTCTGGCTGACCGATACTTTCAGCGATGTCAACGGTGTGGCTTTTTCCATAAAAACCATCGCCGCCCATCTGAGCCGTCGCGGCCGACCGGTTCAGGTCGTTACTTGTCTGGAAGAAGCGGTGGAAAGTAAAGGGGTGGATATTGTGAACTTTAAACCACTGGGCATTTTCCCCGTTCCGGAATACGAAGAAATGAAAGTTGCTTTTCCGCCGTTTTTAAATATCATCGAACATTTCGAGCGCAGTAATGTCGGGGAAATCATTATTTCCACCCCCGGCCCGCTCGGCCTTGTTGGGTTAACGGCTGCCAGACTGCTCGGGCTGCGCAAGGTCGGTATCTATCATACGGATATACCGGGATATGTGAAGTGTCTGACTGATGATGATAATTTAGAGCAATTGGCCTGGCGTTGCATGCGATGGTTTTATGGCGCTATGGATAAGGTATATGTTCCGAGCCGCCATTACATGGACCTCCTCGCCGAAAACGGGATCGAGAAGTCAAAACTGGAACGGCTTCCACGAGGAGTTGACACAAACCACTTTTCTCCGCAGAAACGGAGCCGGGATTCCATGCGTGCTTATGGATGCAACGGCGGCTTGAAATATCTGTATGTCGGTCGCATATCACGCGAGAAGAACCTTGAAATCCTGCTCAAAGCTTTTCAGGGATTGTCTGCTCGCACAGAGAAAAAATTTGATTTAATACTGACGGGAGACGGCCCTGACCGACGTGATTTGGAAGAACGGTATGGTGGGGATAATGTGGTATTTACGGGCTTTCTTCACGGCGATGAACTGGCCCGGATATATGCATCGGCGGATGTCTTTGTCTTTCCATCCGCCACCGATACATTCGGCAATGTTGTGCTTGAGGCACAGGCTTCCGGTTTACCGGTTATCGTAGCGGATAAGGGCGGCCCACCGGAGATCATTAAACGGCAGCGCTCGGGTATTGTCGTAAAGGCCGGGGATATTGAAGAATTGGCCGGAGCGATGAAGGCTATGATGGACGACGCCGGGTTGAGGGCCGATTTATCACAACGTGCCCTGTTAACCGCCCGCGATTACAATTGGGATGTTGCACTTGAAAATTTCATTCCGCAACCAGCCCATAATTGAACTCTACCAATTTAACCGGTATTTAATCCTTCCAAAATAAACCCCTAATATCGATGAATTACAATTTGCATAATCGTTAAGTGTATATTCGAAAACTCTTATTTTTTGGAGGCGAAAAGATGAAAGCGAAGTTTTTGATGTTGATGATGTTTGTCGGTGTGATTGCGATGGCGTTTTGCGGCTGTTCCAAGCAATCTGATGATCTGGTTTGGGTTTGGTATCCTAATGAATCAACTCCTGAAAGAGCGGCATCGAGAGCCGCAATTATTGAAGCAGTGGCGGAGGCGACGGGACGGAACGTGAGGGAACAATTGACAACAGACTATTCAATCGCAATTGAGTCCATTGTCCATGGCAATGCCGCTCTGTCATGGTTGGGCGGCCAGGGTTACGTGATGGCCAATCATAGAGAACCCGCCATCGAGGCTTTGCTTGTTCACAGTGACATTGATGGAGGTCTCGATGAAGCAAAGTATTATGCCATGCTGGGTGTGAGAAAGAAAAACGGCGGTGATTATGTAGTGAACGGTGAATATAGCCTGGAGCCGTTCAGACAAAAGAGTTTTTCTTTTGTCTCGAACAGTTCCACTTCAGGGTTCGTCGTTCCCTCAAGTATCCTGTCCCAGCACTTTAACGTTGAACCCGATCAGCTTTTAGAAGGCGGACGCAATAGAGTTTTTTCCGAAGTGCATTTCGGTGGAAGTCACCAGGGGGCTTTGCTCAATGTGCTTGAGGACAGAACTGACATCGGCGCCTTCTGTAATACTTGCATAGCCCATTACATAAGTTTCACCCAGGGAGATTTTTTAAATCCTGCTCCCGGCGATGTGTTCAGAATAAACAACGATGCTACGGCGCCTTTTGATCGCTTCGCGGGTGAAGAAATAACAGACGAGATTTATGAAGATGCCTGAAATGCCCTGATATGCCCCTGGTATGCTTTTTTAAAGCATAATAGGGTTTTTCTGGAAATAGAAAAATCGGGGGAACCTAAGTTAGAAAAAAACTTGAGAAACGCGGATTCCAACATGATACATCTGAAGGTGCCCCTATTTGCAGATGGATTATCGACGGCCTTCAGGTAGATATTATGCCGACGAACGCAGAAATTTTGGCATTTGCCAATCAGTGGCATGAGAAAGCACGGTATCGCCGAGCGGAGCTGGCTCATAGAATGGGTGTTTGCGAGGCATTTATATCTCGCATCTTTTCGGAATATCAGAATTTCACCTTGAAAACGCAGGCTAAGCTCGAAGTTGCTTTGGGGATTAAAATTATGTAGCATACTAATGCTATTGCGTTGAGTTGGATATAGGCTTATAATTAGTTCAAAAGGATTTTGAGGTTTACTATTTAATCGAGCATACTTCCACTTTCGCAAAGAGATATGCA
>PUNP01000738.1 GCA_003551785.1 Candidatus Brocadiaceae bacterium
GCTTGTGAATACGAACGAATAGACGAAAACAAGCTGCGGTTCAGCTTCAGGCTTGAAGACCAGATGCCGGAATTTTTGAATCTTATTCCCCCGATACGGGAGCGGATGACTGAATCCCGGGATACTGCAAGGCGCTTGTTGGCATGTAAGAATAACTTGCGCCAGTTGGGTTGGGTTCTCCGCATGTATGCCAACGAAAATGAAGGGCGTTTCCCGAAAGGTGAAATCTTCGGCGAGGTGTTCCGTACTCTGGAAGAGGAGGGTCTTTTGGATAACAGGCGGCTTGTGGTCTGTCCTGAAAATCCAGACATGGAAATAGACCTTGACGATCCCGAAGGCGTCGGCTACTATATAGACCCTGACATACCGGAAGAGCGCCATCCGAAACGTGCCATTATGGCCGATCGCCCGCCATGGGATCGAAATCACGGTGATGGCGTCAATGTTCTTTTTGCCGACTTTTCAGTGCAGTTCGTGCGACCCGAAGACAGCGGCCCGCCGGATAAAATCAGCAACCCGTATATAGAGGAAGATACCGATATCTACGCTGATACGGGTGATCCGGAGAAACACGCATGGATACGATGGTCGCAGGAGCCGGAATAAAAATTAAACACAAACCTTTCACCAGTAAAATAGGAGCCAGGTTTATGGTTAAAAGATCCGTTTTTATTGCTTTTCTATTGGGCATTTTTTTGCTGATTAACGTTTCATCTGGCAAAGTTCTCAAGGAAGATAATGGCATAGGCAAAGCATCACAATTACTCCCCGCTCGCACTTTTAATTCTGAGTTGTCCCTTAGGATCTCTGCTATGGTTCCAAAGGATAAAGCTGATGAAAAATTATGGGTTTCAAAAAATTGGAGTTACAAAAATATCGGCTCTACGCCTTCTGATGAACCGCTGCAAATCCCTGAAAGCTTATATTGGTACATAAGACCATATGAAAGTGCAGACTCAATAGAATGGGATATCATGCACGAGCTTTTAAAGAGCGAAAAAGTTCCTGGATTCATTATGCCCAGAAACGCAACCGATTCACATATGATGTATCTGGAGGATTTAATATGGCTTCGGTGGCTTCACCTCAGCTCCGCCAATATAACCGATGCCGGGGTGGAATACCTAAAAGATCTGAAAAATCTTAAGTCACTTAGTCTGTCAGGACAAGATATTACTGATGAGGGACTTATACATTTGCGAAATCTGGACTCGCTGAAACGGATTGACCTCAGAAATACAAATATATCGGATGATGGCCTGAAGCACTTGAAAGGCTTGAAGAGCCTGAATTCGCTTAACCTTACTAATACTGACATAACTAATGAAGGATTGATACATCTGAAAAATCTGGAAGATTTGAAAAGACTTGAGCTCAACCTGACTAAAATAACCGGGGATGGGCTGAAGCATCTGAGTAGTTTAAAAAATCTTGAAGGGCTTAGCCTCAGAAATACCAACGTAACTGATGAAGGGCTGGAGCATTTTGAAAAGTTGGAAAATCTGCAATTTCTCCATCTTCAAGGTACCGAAGTAACCGAAGATGGAGCCCGGAAACTCAAAGATAGACTCCCAAAATTAGAAAGCGTTCATTTAAGCGATTAGAAAGCTAATGGAATCGGGCGTTGCTTTCAAGTTAAAAAGGATTGGAAGCATGGTTGTTTCTTGGTTCTCGGCCGGTATCTATCTTAAGATAAAACTTGTGTTCGGAAAGGAAAACCTAAAAGGAGAGGTGATCAATTGAATATTCATCAATTACTGTCCAGAATGTTG
Source organism: Candidatus Brocadiaceae bacterium (assembly GCA_003551785.1). Next base: position 1,773 of record PUNP01000738.1, read on the forward strand.
CTTTTTGCTATCGTAGCTGTGTTGGCCTTTTCTTCCGAAATAGTTCATGCAGAAAATAAAACCCAGCATAGCGAACGCGGCGATTCGTCGGACACACCTGAAGAAAAAATCCTTTCCTATGTCCCCACCGGCTATGAGATAACATTATCTGTCGATATCGAAAATCTGTTTGGAGAGCCCTTTTTTAGCGAAATGGTAAAAAAGTCGTTTGCCTCGGAGTTTGCGCCACTTAAAAAGGTGCTGGATCAAAATGAGATGGAAAAAGAAAGAAGGTTGGGAGAACAGCCCAGAATTTTTCTTGCTGAATGGAGGCATCTGGCGCGCTTTATGGCAGCCAGAGCACGTTTCGAGCGGGAAAAAGGCAATTATGCTGATTCGGTGGATACTATTGTAATGCTGCTGCGATTCGGCGATATGATTCAGCGGGACTCTGAATCCACCATACGATATCTTATAGGAGGGTCGTCAATCCTGGAAATCGGGCTGGCGGAAGCCTATGATGCGGTGACCGATCCCGGCAGCCCGGAAAGTGAACTGAAACGCCTTTCCCGGGCGCTGGGCGAGATTGGTCCGTTTGATGAAGGACTGATCAATTCTTTCAAGGGAAATTATGGCAGATTTTCGACGGGTATAGATCGACATCTGGACGGGGAGGACATCGTTTATGGTGTCATGGGGGATAATGCTTATACAATTTTTATGAACAGACTGGGCGAACGGGATTATTGTTTCCAGCCGAACAGAACAAGGGAAATGTATGCAGAGTTTTGCCGTGGTATGATCGACAATGTATCCCTCCCGTACGCAGAGATGCGATTTTACGGAAGAAAACGAGTTCATTATGATTTTCCTCCGCTGCTGATAGGTTTCTTTTTTGACAGGGTTATCCGTCCAAATGGCATTGGAATATACCTTTACAGGGCAAAAACCTACGGAGCGTATGGTGAACGGAAAAAACGCGCCGAGGGGGCTATGGCCGGTATGTTTTCGATGACGTACAGGACAGAAGCCACCGTTGCTGCGCTTCGGCTTATTATCGCTCTGCAAGAA
>PUNP01000052.1 GCA_003551785.1 Candidatus Brocadiaceae bacterium
AACTGGCGGTTTCTCTATAGATTACAAAAAGTTCCATAACCTAACAGATGAGGAGCAGCGACAGATACTTAACTATGAACTGATGGTTTATGTATGCGAAGGTACGGAGAGAGAAAAACTGGACTGGTTCCGGACTATCAATATATCCGGATTAAAACTTACAAACCAGGAATTAAGGAATGCCGTTTATTCGGGACCTTTTACTATGGATGCTAAAAGATACTTCAGTATGACGGGATGTCAAGGCTGGAATATAGCATCCGGTTATTTAAAAGGTTCTCCTATCCGTCAGGATTATCTGGAGACAGCTCTCAAATGGAGGAGCGGGGATAATATAGAAGAGTACATGGCGGAGCATCAACATGATCCTAATGCCAAAGACCTGTGGTTGTATTTTCAATCCGTTATAAGCTGGGTGGATGCAACTTTTCCTGTATACAGACGGGAGATGAAGGGAGTTGATTTTGGCACCCTTTATGACAACTATAAGGATACTACTGTAGATTCAGGTAAACTGGAAGAGGACATTTCCCGGTTAATGGAGGATGAGGATGTTACCAGCAAGTCCGGTATTTATACCTATGTATTCACTCGGGATCCTAAACACCTGAATATCAGGAAGTTTTCTAAAAGACAGAGCAGGGAGGCATATGAGAAACAGGAAGGTATCTGTCCAGGGTGTGGGAAAACCTTTGAATACTCTGATATGGATGCTGATCATATAACTCCATGGCATGAGGGCGGACAGACCGTATCTGGTAATTGTCGTATGTTATGCAAAAACTGTAATCGAACTAAATCAGGTAAATAGGTACAAACATGACAACTAACAAGAGGCAGGATAGTCATGATACAGTTTGATATGCGGAAGAGATGCCTGGATGAGGCAGTATCCTCTCCGGAATGGCCCAAAGTACTGGGACCTGACGGGGATGCCCTGGAAAAAGAACTGGATGAAGAAGGGATTACCCCCGAGATGGCTGTCCGGTATATCCGGGAAAATTATACGGGCTGGGCGGGAATCGTCAGCACCGTTACCAGATTCAAGCACTGGACTAGGAAACAGGATTTCAGGGCTTACATGAAAGGTCTCCGGGAAAGAGTCCGGAACATGTGCCGGGTATATATGGACCGGTACCGCGACTTGAAGAAGACGGGAGTGCCTGACAGCGAGATACTGATGGATCCCGATAATCCTTACTATATACCCCTTCCGGTAATAGCGGATCTGCTGCTTAAGAAAGCTTCCGAGATTGACGATGACGAAGAGAAAGAGGAGATAAGTAACCGGTTGCGGGAAATTAAAGAAGAAACTGAGTATGCGGTCCGGTCCCGGCCGTACTACTTGAATTTCCTGTACCATTTAAACAGGGCCAGTGTAAAGGGAGACAAACCTTATGCGGAATGAAGAACTAGTATTGCTGCTGAAACATTTTACCGATCGCCCGCAGGACCTGGAGACTGTCGGAGAGGTCCTGCACCGTATGGGGACTTTCCGGAAAGCCCCCGCCGCTCTGGCGGTATTCTTCGACAGGGCCCTGGATTACTGGAACAGCTACAAGTCCAGGATAACCTTTGAGGAGCTGGCTATGTGCTTCCGGGATTCAGGTCTCTCCTCGCAGTATGACCGGCAGATCCTGGACAATATCAGGAAATGGTATGAACAGGGGGCCCTGCAGGAGCCTCTGTCCCGTGAACGTCTCAGGGACCTTGTTAACGAGGCTAAAGTGGAGGCTGTATCCTCACGTATGTCTATACAGGGCGAGATACCCGGGGACGATATAGACGAGATGACCCAGTGGTTCGCCGACCGACAGAAGGAGCTGGGCGACGATCCCCTGGGGGGCAAGGACGGTTTGTGGAACCCGGCCGATCCGAAGAACGACCCCTGGAGCCAGGATACCGAAGCTGATCTGAGAGTAAAAATACCTTTAGGCGTGGAATGGCTGGATATGGGCCAGGGCGGAGGAATGCGTCCGGGTGAGACTGTAGGTATTATCGCTCCTACCGGGGGTGGTAAAACCACTCTGGGAATGCAGATAGCCAATGCCCTGGTTAACGCTGGCAGGTGTGTGGGATATCTGACACTGGAGCAGATGTTCGCCGGCGACCTTCAGAGGTGAATTAATATCCTGGCCAGCGAGTCCACCCGGGACGAATGGGAGGATATTGCCGCCGTGCCTAAACACCTGCGGGAAAGATGGTATGCCAAGTCGCCCCTGTGGGATTAGTATTTCATCGGTGACGAACGTTTCCTGAAGAACCCGGATCTGGAGCTTAAGGCGCCCCGGCAGATTTTCGAACCTATGGTGGACTATTTTGAGCAGAAACATAAACAGTGGGTTAAGGACGGACGTCCGGCTACAGTGAACGAGCCCAAACTGGATACGGTTATTATCGACTGGTACGGGGAGCTTCTCCAGCTGTGGAAGAAGACCCACGTTTACGGTAAAGACTCCTCCTCGTTCCGGGAGGCCGCCATGAACTTGAAGAAAGGTCTGAAGGACTGGGCCGGTTACTATAATGTACGGCTGGTAGTCCTGCACCAGACTAAAGGCAAGGAGGCCAAAAGCCGGAAGTTGTCCTCTCACGATGCTCAGGAGGACTCTAATTTCGGCGACCGGATGAACTACTGCTGGGGACTGTCCAGCAATGATGACGATCAGGGACTGGTATGGGCCTATATGAGCAAGGGACGGGAGGCCGCCAGGGTCACCCTCCCGTTGAAGATGGATGCCCAGCGGATCCGTTTTGTTATGGATGATCCGGATACGGGCGGAAGAAAAATGACGGACCGTACGGCCTCCGGGCATACTGCCGG
>PUNP01000067.1 GCA_003551785.1 Candidatus Brocadiaceae bacterium
AAAGAAGACATATTGAAACAGCAGGCGGCTGAAACCAGGGCTGAAGAAGATTTGGACAAGGCCCGAAAAGAGCTTGAGAAGACGGGGTTAAATGGTGATGGGGCAAGTGTGGAACTTCTGTCCAGACTTGAACAGTTAATCGAAGAATTGCACGAAGTGGGCAGGGGACTCAGCGATTATGAACAGCTTATAGCTAAAACCAGGAAAAAACGCGATGAAATATTCGGCAAAATGGATGCGAGTGTGCAAGAGGAAGATTTGCGAGCCATCTCGCTCAACAACTGGAAGGATTTTTATGTTTTTGCTCAGGAGTATTTGAAATGCATCGCTGAACGTGAAGCGCTGGAAAGATTGAAGGCCGTGCTGGAGCCGGAAGATAACGACAATTGGCGATTACAAGAGATTTATCAAGGTGCCGTTGTTTTAGTTGAATGGCTCACGGCGCGTTCGGATGCGGAGGACACATCTCAAAAGGTCAAAATGTATCAGATCGTGGTGATTATTGCGCTCACGGCGCTGATTGCCCTGGCGGCGGGCTACCTGACCGGTGGAGTGATGTTCGGGGCAATAGTGCTGCTCGCTGCCGTAACTGCCGGCATATTATCTTATCATACTTTAAAAAGTCTGTTTTCACAGGAAAGCCGGATACGTGAAGACCAACAGCATCGTTTCAACAGCCTCGGCCTTACCCCGCCGGAACGCTGGGAGCATCATGCCGTTAGCCGGCGTGTTACCGATCTGTATAAACAGTATAGCGAGCAAATAGAAATAAAAGAACGCAGTGATGCATGGAAGGGGAACCGGCAGAAGCTGGAAGAGGTTCTCACTGCTGTGGAAAATTTAGAGGAGAAAAAACAGCATATGCTTGCCACGTTCGGCATGGCGCCCGACGAGGACCCGGTTTCCCTGGTCCGGTTTTCCGAGATGGTGACGAAATGGCAGGAAGAGGATGCGGAATTACAGGGAGCTATGTCGGCCAGAGAAGAATTACTGAGCCAAAAAAGTGAGTTGCTGGCCAATATCGGCGAGCTTCTGGTGCCTTTCGGGTATGATGTGCCCGGAGATCATGCAAAAGCCAAAGGGAAATTCGATGATTTGAAAGATCGGCAGCGAAATTTTGAGGATGCCGGCAGGAAAATGGCTGATGAAAGTGAAAATCTGGAAGACGCTCGTGCTGCCGTCGCACAATTAAAGCAAGAGCGCTCCGAAGTTTTTGCCCGGCTGGGGGTTAACGGCGATGATATGTCAAAAGTAAGGCGTTTGTGCGACATGTATTCAGACTATAAGCAATTATGTGATCTGAAAAAGGAGAAAGAGGTGCTGCTGCGGGATGCAGAGCATAAAACCCGCGATGTTGAGGACATCATAGCTGATTTCAAAGAGCGTTCGCTGGAAGAACTCAAAAGCGAAGCGGAAGAGCTTTCACAGAAAGCTGCCCAAAAAGATGAGATTCAACAGGAGATCAATAAAATCAGCACCCTAATCGATGAAGCCGGAAAAAATACCCTGCTTGAGGAGGCGAAGGCCGAGGAAGACAGGGCATTGGATGCCCTGGCCGCTCGGTATACAGATGATTGCTTAAAAGTTACCGGCTATCATTTGTATGATTATTTGCAGAATCGAGGCAGTCGAACTAACCGCCCGGAAGTTTTTCAGCGTGCCGAAACCATCCTGACGACCATAACGCATGGTCGGTATCAATTGCGATTGGGCAGCCGCGGATCACCCGATTTCTGCGCATACGATACCGTTAAGGAAGCCTGGTTTGCGTTAGATGAGCTTTCCAGTGCAACACGGGTGCAGTTACTGCTGGCTGTGCGGATGGCGTTTGTGGAAACGCAGGAGAGTTCCATTCAATTGCCGTTTGTTCTGGATGAAACACTGGCCAATACAGACGATAGCAAGGCTGGGACTGTTATCGATGCCGCCATTGAACTGGCGAAGCGTGGTCGGCAGATATTCTACCTGACCGCCCAGCTCGATGAGGTGGGGCGGTGGAAAGCATCACTGGAAAAAAATCCTGATATTGAATATAACCTGATAAAATTGGATGATGATAGCAAATTGACTCAGGATGTTGATCTGTCGTTGGTTAAGCCCTTAGCGGCGAAAGTGGAAGAACCACCCTCTCCCGGCGGACACGACCATTGGAGTTACGCTGATGTGCTGGAAGTGCCTGTGATGAATCCGAGACAGGGGGCAGGTGCGACGCATGTTTGGTATGTTGTGGATGCCCCGGATGTTATATACCGATTACTGCGTTTGCAGGTTGTACATTGGGGGCAGTTGAAAGCGATGATAGAGAGCGGCCAAACGTCGTTGATTTCGGATGACAGTGAAATTGTTGAGGAGATATCCCGAAACGGCGCGGCTCTTGAGGCTTTTGTGAAAGCCTGGTTGGTCGGGCGAGGGGATCTGGTGGACAGGCAGGTGCTGGAGGAATCAGGGGCTGTCAGTGAAACGTTTATTGATAGAGTAGCGGCCTTGGCGCGAGATGTTGAGGGTGATGGGAAAGAGTTGATAAAAAAGCTTTTTGAGAGCAAAATTGGATTCCGTAGTCGTAAAACTATCGAACTCGAAGCTTATTTGGAATCAGAGGGGTACATAGAAAACATTCCGCCTCTTGATCCCGACGAGGTGCGCAGGCGGGTTATCCATGCTTTTGTTGAGACTGGGCTGGGCAGTGAGGAGGCTGTGGAAAGGGCGGAGAGGCTGTTGGAGAGAGTGGTGAGGAGGGGGGAGGCGGAGCGTCAACAAAGCAATCAAAAGTAACTGGTTGCGTCGCTAGTCGCTGGTCGCTAGTCCTTAAAAAAGCATCGG
>PUNP01000021.1 GCA_003551785.1 Candidatus Brocadiaceae bacterium
GGGAAACGTCATTTACTCGAGTTTTTTCTTTCTTTTTTTCAAAAAAGATATGATTTCGATAGAACTGAATAACAGAAAACACATTAATTATTCATGTTCGCATTTGTTTCTAACTGCTTTTTGGGCTATTATATCGGTAAAATCATCATGCGTATTCACCGGTTCGGATGGACACGTGAAAATGGAGGCTGATAATGAACATCGAAACACTCCGAACTTTTTTTCTGTGGTGTACGGTTATCAACGCATGTCTTGGTATCCTTTCCTTCCTGGCGTATGTTCTGGCCGGAGATTTCATCTTCAAAATCCACAGCCGCTGGTTTAAAATGTCAAAAGAGGCATTTAACGCCTCCTTCTACTGCATGATCGGCGTCATCAAGCTCATTGTCATCATGCTGAACCTCGTGCCGTATATCGTGCTTGTTATAATAGGATAAAGTTATCGGGGGCATAAAAATGGCCAGATACTGGGTTAATCTTGGAAATTGGGATGCAGAACTTGTGGGGGAAGAGGGGGAGTTGGCGGAGAAATATCATGAAGCGGATGGTGCGGTGTGCGGCCTGGGTAACAGTGTCAACAAATTCGGCAATTATGTTTACAAGACCAATAATAGGGAAGATGCCGAAGACGTTGCGGAGGAGGCGAGGAAGGCCGTAAAGAAAATTTTTGGTGAAAGCGATCCGTTCGCCACAGATATGATAGAGGTATCCCGCCAGCCGGAATGCCCGGAATGCGGAGAGCTCGGAAGATTCTCCGATTCATACTGCTCGTGCTGCGGATGCGAACTGGTGCGTTGACAGGGGTTCGGGATGAACGCATGTTCAACTTGCACAGCAACTCTTTACATTGTATAATACACAGTATGGTCAGAAGCGCTTTTAGTGCTTTAGATGGTAATGATAGCTTACAAGACGGGTTTTACCTGTCAGCAAACTTAAGAGGGATACGATTATGCCACTACACAGGGTTTCTTCAAAAGGTCAGGTGACATTGCCGGTGGAGTGCCGCCGGGCGCTGGATGTGCGGCCGCACGACCGGGTGGCCATCCAGCTCGAAGATGATAAAATCGTCATACGGCCCGTCCCGGATTTCATGGAGCTGGAAGGCTTTCTCGGACCTCGACTCTCGGATCAGGAAGAACGGGAGGCGATAGAAAGTGGCGTATGCGAGCGGGCGGAGGGTAAACAATGAAACGCATGTTCATCGACACTAACGTTTTCCTGCGTTTCTTCACCCGCGACGACGCCGGGCACCACGAGCGTGCGAGGAGGTTGTTTGTGTCCGCAGCGGAGGGGAAAGTCGAACTCCTGACGGGGCCGCGGGTGCTGTTTGAAGTGTACTGGACCCTTGTTTCGGGATACAATCACAAGGCTCAGGATGCACTGGACGTCATAGAGAGCATTCTGAATCAGCGTGGAATTACGCTGACCGATGCGCGGCTGGTGGAGGATGCAGTGACCCTGGCGCGGCGCAAGGGCGGTGGGTTTGCCGACGCATATATTTATGCCCTAGCCCGGTCGCAAAAATGCGATTCTGTAGCGACCTTCAACGAAAAAGATTTCAGGGCTCTCGGCGCGAATGTTGCGGAGGAGCTATAACTACACTGTCGTCGTGCTGAACCTCGTGCCGTATATAGTGCTTCTGATCATTGGCTGATAAGGTGCTTGCATGAATGCAAAAAATACTGGCTGTTTATACGTTATATTTAATCTGCTCGGAATAACGCCCGATGGAAAAGAGGAGGGCGAAGAAAAACTTCCCTATAAGAAACGTGACGATTTTTTATCGGATGCGGAACTGTCTTTTTACAAAACTTTGTATCTGTCAATTCCAGATGCTTTTACAATCTGTCCCAAAGTATCGCTCAGCGATATCTTCTTTGTGAGCACATCGGATCGAAGCTCCTGGACGCGTTATAACAACAAGATCAACAAAAAGCATGTCGATTTCCTTCTCTGCGAGAAGGTTTCGATGAATCCGGTATGCGGGATCGAGCTGGACGACTCTTCTCATAGCAAGCAGAAGCGGGTGGAACGTGACCGGTTTGTCGACAAAGTATTTGAAACGGTCGGGCTTAAATTGCTGAGGTTCCCGGTTAAGAAAGGTTATGGCTTGCCCGAGATCAGGGAAAAATTAAATGAGGCGTTAAAACCGGCCGGTTCTGTCCGGGAGCAAAGTGATGATGACGATGGGAAAACGGAAGCTCTGGAAGCGCCGGTGTGCAAAAAATGTGGCATAACTATGGTTCTCCGGCAGGCCAAAAGAGGAGAGCGTAAGGGACAAAAGTTCTACGGATGCCCGAACTACCCCAGATGTAAAGAGATGGTTAATTTAAGCGAGAGCGGCTCATGAAACTCAAAGAAGCGATCATATTAATTATATAATAAGATGCGGCGGTTGACGTATCACCTATGCTTACTTTATACTTAGATAGAATTATATCATCATTATGTAATAGTTACTTCAGCGATAATAATCTACAGCGATCAGGAGCATTGAATGGTATCAGACCTGGAAAGAAGCGTCGAGAAGCTGCTCAGAGACCTGCCTGCCACCGGTGACCCGCGCCCGCTCCTGGCCGAACTCAACTACGATATCGTCGGCGACCCGCTCCCTACCCGCGACTGGGGAGAAACAGCCACCGAACACCTCGCCGAAGACCCCGTTCTGCTCGCTATGCACGAACGCGCACCGAACGACCAGTTCCAGATCATCTATTGCCGCCTGAACAACGATAAACTCTTTATCTCCCACGAACGCACCATTGTCGGCAAGTTGCTGCAAGACCACCCTTACGCCCTGTACCTTTTCTCCAATA
>PUNP01000616.1 GCA_003551785.1 Candidatus Brocadiaceae bacterium
CGAACATCATGAGGATGAACGTGCCATGCGAATGATACGTAAGGGAGATTATAAACTGATATGGTATCCGGTGGGCAACAGGTTTCAGTTGTTCAATCTGAAAGATGATCCGCAAGAGCTGAACGAACTTTCCGCTTCTCCGGAATATAAAAGCGTGCTGAAAGAGTTGAAAGGTATTATGGTCGAGGAACTTTGGGGGAGCGATAGGGGAAAGTGGATTGAAGACGGGAAGCTGGTTGGCGAACCGGAGGTCGAGTTCCTCAAGAAGCCTAACCGAACCCTTTTGGGGCAACGCGGCTGGCGGTGAAATGGCTTTTACTGTGAAAAGATCAAAAACGTGTTAATATGAAATAGTCGGAAATTGGCTGCAGGATAATATGGACATGAGCAACCATGCTCATGTCGCTGTCGAAATCAAAGTATGAGTTCGGCAAATGTTGTGTAAATGCTCGACAAATGGATTATGGAGTTTGGATATGAATGATCGAAAATGGATATTGGAATCACTTACAGGCCCGGTGGCGTCAGTTCGGACACCTTTTCTCAGAGACGGCGACGTAGACTTCGATGGGCTGCGGAGCCAGATCGATTTTAATATTGCTGCCGGCACCCGCACCCTGATGCTGACCGCGGGTGACAGCCATTACTTCACCCTCTCGGACCAGGAAATCGCCGATATTACACGAGCGACAGTAGAGTATGTTGATCGCCGTGCGATGGTTATAGCGGCCGACAGGCACTTTAACACGCATCAAGCTGTTTCTTTTGCAGAATACTGCGCGCAGATCGGCGCCGATGTGCTCATGGTCATGCCACCCGATTGGGCCCGTTCTTGTACTCCCGAAACATTGGCCGCACACTATACGGCGGTTGCAGAGCATATCCCGGTGATGATCGTTACCAACGTTTTTGTCCCGCGTGGGGAGGTTTTCGGATTGCAAACAATTGAGAAAACACTTGCTGCAAACGCCAACGTGATAGCGGTTAAAGACGATATGTGCGGGGCATTTGCCAGGAAAATGGCTCTGAAAGTTCAGGGTAAGTGGGCTGTAATAGCTGGAGGACAGAAGCAGAACCACCTCAACACATACCCATATGGCTGTGACGGCTATCTTTCGTGCTTTATTTCATTTCGACCCGAAATCGCGCGACGTTATTGGTCGGCGATAGAAAGCAACAGTATTTCTGACGCAGTTGCTGTTATTCGAGATTATGATTTTCCATTTTTCAAACTGGTATCGGGGATAAAAGGGGGGTTCGATGCCGGCATACATGGAACTTTGGAGTTGTTCGGCATCTGCAGCAGGTGGCGCCGATTACCATATCATACTCTCAGCGATGCTGAAATGGATCAATTGAAAAGCGGCTTGAAAAGTATAGGGATTCTTTAAATGGAGATTCTCAGGCCGAATCCATATTTTATAAGTTATGATAAGGCTAAGTTCTTTTAGTGGAGGAATAGAAATGAGCTATATAAAATAAAGACGATTGGGTTGCGTCTGGAGAAGTGAAAGATATTATTCTATGAAAAAACAATTTTTGAGTTAGGGAATACATACTATGAGTAAAAATTATGAGTTCGAGAGGCAGGTGTTAAGGAAAGGTTTTGACGGTGAGACGTGTTTTGTTAATCCCTGGTGCGGCGTGTGGCCGGATGGAAAGCATGCGGTGATGACAATGCAGAAGCTGCTGCTTTCAGGCAGCGACGTGTTTTTCGGAGCGCATGCAGCGTATAGCGTTGACGGGGGAAGAAATTTTTCAGACTTTGAACCGGTTGAATCCATGGGACGCCATCGGGAAAAACAGGGACGGGAGTCATGCGTGAATGACCTGAAACCGCAGTGGCATTCGGCAACGGAAAAGATGCTGGGCATCGGCACGAGAGTTTTTTACAGTGATGACGGCAAACCGGACCATGTGCGGGGCGGATTCCCGCCACAGGCGGTTTATTCCACCTGCGATCTCACAACCCGGCAATGGAGCCCTCCAAGGAAGCTTGAGCTATCGCAGGAACTGGATAAATATCCGCATGTAGTCGCCGGCAGTGTGCAGCGTTACGACATGGCCAACGGACGTATTCTGTTGCCTCTGAGCTGCAAACCGGCTGAGAGCCCGGCGCGCGATACTATTGTCGCCGAATTTGAGTTCGACGGGGACACGATGCGTATGGTCAAATGCGGCCAACCCTTATGCCTGCCCGTCGAACGTGGCCTTTATGAACCCTCTATCACGCGGGTCGGGGAGCGTTTTTTGCTGACACTCCGCAACGATAATACCGCTTACGCGGCCGTTAGTGTCGATGGACTAAATTTCAGCGAACCGCAACGCTGGAGGTTCGACGACGGTGAGGAACTCGGCTCGTACAATACACAGCAGCATTGGGTTACCAGCGGGAACAGAGTTTGGCTGATTTATACCAGAAAAGGACTGGATAACGACCACGTGTTCAGACACCGTGCGCCTTTGCTGATCGGAGAGGTGGATGTGGATACACTGACGGTTATCAGGGACTCCGAAGAGGTTCTGGTTCCCGAACGCGGAGCCCGTCTCGGCAACTTCGGGGTTACACATGTCGATGACGGCGAAGTCTGGGTTACGGCGGCCGAATGGATGCAGCCGGTGGGGTGCGAAAAATACGGGAGTGATAACAGTGTTTATATAAGCCGAATTAAATTTTGAGGACTGAACTAAACAATGAAAAGTATCGATCTGTTTAGCCTAAATTTTAAGTAAAAGAGCAGGAACTATTTATATGAAATTTGAATTATGCATTATGCAATTTAAAATATTCAGTATGTGGAAATTTCTGGGTCTGGC
>PUNP01000901.1 GCA_003551785.1 Candidatus Brocadiaceae bacterium
AAATCTTCACTTGCAGTATACGAATACAGCTGCGCTCGATTTCTTCGCATCTGCACCGCTGGAAACGCGTGAAATATGCGGGCTATGCCAGGCCGCATTTTCCAGAGGACAATGACCAGACGCTGGCGTTTATTATGAGCAGCCGCCTCAGCTACCAGTACATCCAGACCAACCCGAATGCCGTATATGTTTTCATGGAAAAAGGAAAGGGTTATCAGGGTAAAAGAATTTATGTCTGAGATTGAAGAAAATATAGAAATCTGCAGGCAGGCAGTGGAGGAAAACCCTGACGATGTCGATGCGCTGAACACATTGGGCATTTCTTACTGGGCAACAAGGCAGGATGGAGACGCCATCAAAGTTTTTACCAGAATAGTGGAAATCGATCCCGAGCTGGCTGGAGCCTGGTATAACCTGGGCTGTGTATGTAAAAATGTAGGGCAAACAGATAAGGTCAAAGAAGTTTATGAAAAGCTGGAAAAACTTGATGAAGAACTTGCTGATGAATTTTGCAAGACTGTTATGAAGCGGCGATGAAATATGCCGGCATTCACGCGCCGTTTAAACCCGAAGAATTCTAACGGGGCAAATAATTCAGGAGTATAAAGTTACAATGATAATCGGACTGGATCTGGACGGCACCATCTCCGCTACGCTTGAGCTTATTTTTGAATTAGCCCAGCAGGTGCGCAAAGATTGCGGGTATGCACCGTTGACGAAAACGGAATACCGGCGTGTCTTTCAGACGGAGGATTGGCATAAGCTCTGCGTAGATTTTGGCATCAGAAAGGAAGATGTCGATGATTACAGAAACTTGCTGGAACTAAAGATAAAAACCATGGGGCCGCCACGTATGATTCCGGGCGGAAAAGAAGCGGTCTCAAAAATTGAAACCCATCTGGGATTGGACAACCTTCATTTCATAACAAACGGGCATATCGACGGGATAAAACAGCGATTTGAGCGTGATGGTCTCGATTACCTTCTCCAAAGAGTCAGCCATCCTTATGAGGGGAAGGCAGATACTTTATTTGATATCGCACGGGAAAACCCGGGTTCGGAATTTGTGTATGTAGGTGATCTGGTCTCCGACGGGCGGGCGTGCAGGCAGGCACGTGAAAGGGGGGCGGACAAAATCAAGTTCGGTGCTATCACACACGAATATGCCATGAACCTGCCCGAAGCTTTAAACGATTTTGTTGCTGAAAATGATTTTGCGTTCAGCATAGAATCCATACACGAGCTTGAGCGGATTTGGAAGAAGGAGTGCGGTATACAGCTATGAACAAAACATGTGAAGGCAGGCCAATGACCGCCACTTCGTTCCTTACAATGAAGCAAGCAGAAGAATATGTTAACCAGGATTTAGATAAAGACATTGACGAATTGAAAGAACATGTCAAAACGTTGGCTGAAGCCGAACCATTGGATACAGATGTTTTAAGGGAAAGAGATCGCAGCCTGCGACTTCCGGATGAGTTGAAGAATGTACTGCAGAAATTTTGACCGAAGTTTAGGCTAATTTAAAAATTTGTTTTAGAATTATGCCACGACACTCTGGTTCAGTTTGATAGAAAGTATTGTCAACGATTCATTATCCAACAGATTAGCCACGCAACCCGCCTAATTTAACCCGGGTGTCAATCAAGGGTTACTGCAAATATTTGCACCCTTATCAAAATTGCTCCAACCACGGCTACCTGAGTGCGTTTGGTGGGGGTGTGATGAAGTCAGGCAAAAACATTCCCCTTTCAAAACGCTTTTTAAAGTGTTTGCCTTGATATAAGCCAGGCTTATCGTGTATTATGTGATAAAAGAATTGATTTCTTTTAACAAGAACTTCTAACGCCTTCTGCCGGGGAGAAAAATATGGGAGCTAAAAAATTCTCAAAGCGTGAAGCAATAAAATTTGGATGGAATACGTTTAAAAGCAACATAAGCTTCTTTATTCTCCTTGGAATAGTTTATTTATTATGTTTTTTTATTCCCAACCTAATCGCTAGAAAAGTCACGAGAATAAATTTTCCTTTGGGATTAATTTTTCATGTTGCCGACATGGCTTTAACATGGTTAATGATGCTGGGGTTGGTAAAGATAAGTTTGGACTTATGTGACGACAAAAAACCAAGAATTGTCGACCTTTTCTCTCAATATCCCCTATTTATCAAGTTCGTCATCGGCATGGTTCTTTATTTATTAATCACCTATTTGGGAATGATTTTGCTGATCATTCCAGGGATTATCTGGTCTCTTAAATACTGGTTCTTTGATTACTTCATAGTTGACCAGGGGTTGGGGCCGATAGAATCTCTCAAAAGAAGTTCTGCAATCACAAAAGGAGCAAAGGGGAATTTGTTTGTTTTCTTTTTCCTGCTCCTGTTTATCAACATCATTGGGGCTTTGTGCCTTTTGGTCGGGTTGTTTGCCACGTTGCCTATATCATTGGTTGCAGTGGCTTTTGTTTATCGCAAATTGCTTGAAGAGGCTGAAACCGAAGAAAAAGGAACTCTCGCATATGAACCGGAGCCTTCCCCGTAACGTTGAAGACATCTGCTTCAGAGGTTTGTGATTTTGGTTCTTCTTTTCCACAGCCAGCTCCCGAACGATGGATTAAAGTAATTACCGACGACATCTATATTTCTCTATCAACCATTGCGAAAGATCTTCTTATCCCGACGAAATCAACATGTCATCCTGCCTTTGGATCATCCTTGTCATCAGATTAGCTAGGCAACCGGCCTAGTTTAACCAGGCTGTCAATCACGAGTTACTCAAGTATATTGATATCCTTTTCAAAGTAGCCCCAACCACG
>PUNP01000722.1 GCA_003551785.1 Candidatus Brocadiaceae bacterium
ATCCCTCCACCGTCCACGTCTTTCGCGGTCGCGCTCTGTCTGTTCAGTGTCATTATCAGCATTGCTATCCGTGCCGCCTCTTCGCACAATTATAGCGCTGGCACCGGAATCCGTGCGTGTTTCGCGGCGCGTTCTCGAGGGTGTTTGGGATTCATAACTGACAAAATCAACACCTATTTCGTAAGATTCACCATCTCTCGTGAATACGACTGTTCTGGGGCCTATTTCCGTTAAAGTCAATTCCCCGAGCCGATCGCCTATGCGGAAAATACGTCGGTCTTCTGAAGCATTTTGAACATTGAGAAAAGCACGTCCGATTTGCCCAGCGCCCACTACGGTGCCCAAAAGTTCTATTTCTGGAAATTCGAAAACTGTTTCATCTTCTATCTCAGTTGCAGTTTCCGACGGCTCGGAAATATCATTGGCTGCTATTCCAAACAGATCATATTGAATTAACTTATTATAATCATCCTGTGAGGATTTTAGTAAAAGCTTATCCTCCTCTGGAGAACTGGCGAAAAATTGAGGTGTTGCCGTATCGTTCTGTGCATTCCCCGACTCTATACCGTAATCCAGCTCCGTAAGTGAGCGGGAAGAGTTTATGAGGTATGCCAGCGCTGCAAGTAGGAGTATGTTGAATAGAAGAATTATCTTTTTTTTGTAAATGTATTTCTGCATTTCCCAGTCTCCCCATTGAGTAGTTTTTAATTTTTTTGTGTCGGCTGTCATTCGCATAATTTGGTAGCTGTCCACCAGCAACCAACAACGACTTTGCCGTCTTTCTCGGGTTATGGCATCCCTTTCATTATTATACTATTAAATGATGTGGAAATCAATGACTAAGTCAAAAATAATTTACTTTCAATCATGACTCCAATCATGACTCAATGCATAAAACTCTTGTATTTTCCTTAATCATATTGACAAGCTTGGGAGTTTTCCTTACAATACAGCGGATGTGATTTATTTAATTAAGTGAAATAATGTCAGAGGATACAATGTTTGCAGGAAAAGGATATACCGATGGGTTTCTGTCGGACAGTGAAATAAGGAATGTCGTTGCTGACGGCTTAAAAGGAGACAAGCTCAATAACAAAAAAGTCCTTTTAATAGTGCCCGACCAAACACGTACGGCACCGGTTGATAAGATGTTCAGAGCAATACATGACCAATTATCAGGAAAAGCCGCTGCTTTGGACGTCATGATAGCGCTTGGAACACACCCTCCTATGACAGATGATCAGATTTATAAAAGGATGGGTATATCAAAAGCCGAACATGAGGACAAGTTTTCGGATGTGCGATTTTTCAATCATCTATGGGACAATCCGAATGAGCTTACTGATTTGGGGTCTATCTCCGAAGATAAGGTCGAGGAACTCAGCGACGGGCTGTTTAGGATGCCGGTTAACCTTACAGTAAACAAAAAAATACTTGATTACGATCAACTGATGATAGTTGGCCCCGTTTTCCCTCATGAAGTAGCCGGCTTTTCCGGCGGGAATAAGTATATCTTTCCCGGAATTGCGGGCAAAGAAATTATCGACTTCTTCCATTGGCTCGGCGCCGTTATTACTAACCCCGGCATTATCGGCAAAAAATGGACTCCTGTACGTCGTGTGCTCGATATGGCCTCCTCATACGTGCCTGTTGAACGCAGCGCGTTCTGCATGGTTGTCAAAGGCGATGGACTTGCTGGTTTATATTATGGCAATATTGAAGAGGCCTGGTCGGAGGCGGCCGACCTCTCGGATAAACTGCACATAATCTATAAAGACAAAACCTTTCATACAGTACTTTCCTGTGCTCCTGCAATGTACGACGACTTATGGACTGCCGGCAAGTGCATGTATAAGTTGGAACCCGTAGTCGAAGACGGCGGACGGCTTAGTATTTACGCACCGCATGTGACGGAAATCTCTTATACCCACGGTAAAGTTCTGGATGAGATCGGTTACCATACCCGTGATTATTTCCGTCAGCAATGGGAACAGTTCAAAGATTATCCCTGGGGTGTGCTTGCCCATTCCACACATGTCAAAGGTATCGGTGAGTTCGACAACGGCATTGAAAAGCCGCGTGTCGAGGTCCTTTTGGCGACCGGTATCCCGGAAGAAAGATGCAAGAAGGTGAATCTGGGCTATATGAACCCCGACGATATTGATGTGGATTCTTATAAAAACAGAGAAAATGAGGGAATTTTATGCGTGCCTAAAGCTGGAGAAATGCTTTACAGGCTGAACAACTAATGTAGTTTTTTTCTTTAACTCAATTTAAGGAGAATGTAGGTCATGGCTGAACAGAAGGCTGATTTAGGTTTGATAGGTCTTGCAGTAATGGGCGAGAACCTCGTCTTGAACATGGAAAGCAGAGGTTATTGTGTTGCAGTGTATAACCGAACCGTTGAAAAAGTCGACAACTTCATTGAAAACAGGGCTTCCGACAAAAACATCATTGGCGCCCACTCAGTAGAAGAATTGATTGGGTCTCTGAAAAAACCCCGTAAGGTTATGCTCATGGTCAAAGCCGGCTGGCCGGTCGATGCTTTTATTGAAAAGATTCTGCCGTATCTAGAAGAAGGTGATATTATTATTGATGGTGGTAATTCGCATTTTCCCGATACCATACGCCGTACCAAAGACCTGGAAGAAAAGGGGCTGCTTTACATCGGCACCGGTGTTTCCGGCGGTGAAGAGGGCGCGTTGAAAGGCCCCAGCATTATGCCCGGCGGCTCTCCGGAGGCATGGCCGCATGTCAAACCGATCCTGCAAAGTATCGCGGCGAAAGTAGCCGACGGTTCCCCTTGCTGTGATTGGCTCGGTTCAGATGGAGCCGGACATTTTGTTAAAATGGTTCACAACGGTATTGAATACGGTGATATGCAGCTTATATGCGAAGCTTATTATATCATGAAAAATGCGCTTGGCATGGAGGCCGACGAACTCCATGAAGTTTTTGCGCAGTGGAATCAAGGTGACCTGGACAGCTACCTCATCGAGATTACACGTGATATCTTTGCTAAGAAAGATCCTGAAACCGGCAAGCCGCTTGTGGAAATGATTTTGGATACGGCCGGACAGAAGGGAACAGGAAAGTGGACCAGCCAGGCGGCCTTAGACCTCGGGATACCCGCTCCCACTATCGCCGAAGCGGTGTTCGCACGATGTATTTCAGGACAGAAGGATGAACGGGTAAATGCTTCTAAAGTTCTTAAAGGCCCCGACGGTAAGTATGAGGGGGATAAACAGCAGCTTATTGATGCTATACGTAATGCGCTGTATGCTTCGAAAATATGCTCTTATGCCCAGGGGTTTGCACTGCTGAAAGAAGCTTCAAAAGAATATGAGTGGGACCTCGATTATGGCAAGATCGCTCTTATGTGGCGCGGCGGTTGTATTATCCGTGCACAATTCCTTCAGCGTATTAAGGACGCATTCGATGCAGAACCCGATCTGCCTAATCTCCTCCTGGCGCCGTATTTCCGTGAAGCGGTTGAGAATGCGCAGACTGATTGGCGCAAGATAGTTACCGTGGGCGTCGATCTCGGATTGCCGACTCCGGCTTTCAGTTCAGCTTTAGCTTATTACGACAGCTATCGCCGTGAGCGCCTTTCCGCTAACCTGATCCAGGCTCAGCGTGATTATTTCGGTGCACACACCTACCAAAGAGTGGATAAAGAGGGTGTATTCCATACTGAATGGCTGAAATAAAATCGTAGAGATGCCCAAATAATTAAGCGTGACCGATCGCCCAATCTGAATCGGTCACGCTTTTTTTTTTAATCCAAACAGAATTTATCAGAATTTATTCATCCTCTCTTTGCATCCTTTCCTCCATCATCTCACGTCTCCTACGGATGCGCTCCTCGATCCTTTCACGTTCTTCCGGATCAAGGCCTTCCATCCGCTCTTCCATTCGCTCACGCCATTGCTCCATGCGTTCCTGCCTCTCTTCCGGAGTCATATCGGCCATTCTTTGGCGACCGGCTCTTCTGTCTTCTCTCTCCGTCCGAGCTTCCCTCTCTTCAGCCCCGGCTCGCTCACGACGTTGTTCCATATCCTGACGCCGTTCTGTCTGCTGCACAAACCGACTGAGGGTGTCCTGAATCCTCTTTGCTACTTCCTCATTTTCCGAAGAAAGAGTTACGACAGCTCCATCCTCTAATTCCTCTATACTGATTTCAACATCGGATGATATAAACAACTCACGCAAAACCGTCAGCGGTGCTGCTGCATCGCCGCTCTGGAGCCTTTCGATAGCTTGACGCTGCCTTTGAGCCATTCTTGCACTGAGTGAATCAGCGTCCTCATCTCCTAAAGTGACAGTTGACGCTACCAAGCTGACTACCGCAAATACTGCACATGATAAGCCTATTCTCTTCATTAACTTACACATCATACACCTCCATTCTTAATTAAAGATACATTTACTTTACCCGGGGCAACTAGTTAAACGAATCATTAGCTAATATCCTGCGCTTAAAAATTAAAGATGCATAACAGGGGGGCAAAAGCACGGGCACAAGGCCCGTGGGGGGAGCGCACCTAAGAATTGAAACTCCAAGGGGCTTGTCCCCGTGGTTATAACGACTGAACACCAGAAACGAATTGGCCCCAAAAATAATTCCCCACGGGGCTTGTCCCCGTGGAAGAAATGACTGACGGATTGGTACTGCGGTCAGTAAAGTCCCGCTACCAGCCCTTGATTTTTGATATTTATGATTTCGAATATTGTCATTTATTTGGAACTTTTCATTTTGAATTTGGAATTTACGTTCCTTGGACATTTGATATTGGATATTTGTCGTTTTCTTTAATTTTTTCGTACATCGACAAAAAATTGTCGATGTGAGTATTTTAAGGACCTAATCGCCGGCAAGATCAAAGTCGAGCTGTCTTTGCTCTATATCGATATAATCGATGCGCAGTTTGACTTGTTGCCCTAACCGGAACTCTTTTTTTGTCTTTCTGCCGACTAAAGCACGCTTATCGGAATTGTAAACGTAATAATCATCTTTGAGTTTATTCACTTTGACCAACCCTTCAATCGAAAAATCCTGGAGTTGGGCGAAAATGCCGAACTCTTTTACGCCGGTGATAACTCCGTCGAAAACTTCATTTTCACCTACCCCGCGTTCTTCCAGGTATCGGAGTAATTTCAGGTTAATAATTTCCCGCTCCGCTTTGTCAGATCTTTCTTCCGCCGCACAGCAATGCTGAGCGATAGGCGCCAGCCGCATCGCCCATTCCTTTTTACTCTTATTGCTTTTGAGCTTTCCGGCAAAATAATTATCCAGAATCTGATGAACAGTCAAGTCGGGATAGCGCCGTATAGGGGAAGTGAAGTGGCAATATTTGGGGAAGTTTAACGCGAAATGTGGCGCCAATTCCGGGCTGTATTGCGCTCTCTTCATGCAGCGAAGCAGTTCCATATTTACAGCTTCCGAATAATTGGTATCTTTTACATCGAGCAGAAGCTGTTGGAGAGCACCACGGTCGAATGGGTCAATGTCTTTTTTCAGGACAGTTTCGATAAAATTAGCAAAGGCATCAAGGTCTTCGACATCCGGTTTTTCATGCACTCTGTAAATGGCGGGTAGATTTTTCTCCTCCATGAACTCCGCGACGGCGACGTTGGCGGCAAGCATAAATTCTTCAACAAGTGAATGCGAACGGTCGCGTTCAATCTGCGATACGGCACTGACCCTCCCGTCATCCCCCACCTCGACATGATATTCCGGCACATCCAGGTCAACCGAACCACGCTGCTTTCTTTTAGCTCGAAGTTGAGTTGCCATGCGGTCGAGATTCTTGACGAGTTCTATTACGTTTTTGTCATACGTATCAGCCATCCCTCCGGACTGATCACCATCCAATATCGCTTGAACTTCCTTATATGACATCTCGGCGTCCAGCGAGACCAGGGTGTGCATAATAGTATATGATACCAGATCGCCTTCGTGATTGAAGCGCAGCTCCACGGTTTTGGCAGGCTTTTTCATGTCCGCGGCCAGACTCAGCTTCTGTTGGGTGGCATCCTGTGGTATCATCGGTATGAAGCTCTTGACAAGGTATACGCTCAAGCCGCGCTTTCGCGCCTCTTCATCGATTTTAGTGCCGGGCTTGACATAATGGGAGACGTCGGCGATGTGAACCAAAACAACCTTCTGTTCGTTTTCCTCATCATAATACATTGATAACGCATCATCACGGTCCTTCGCATCTTCAGGGTCGATAGCAGCAGTTGGTATATCAGTCAAGTCACGGCGCCCGGCCGTAGATTCCTGTGGCGGCTCGACCGGAATCCGTTCGGCTTCACTGACCACGTCTTGGGGAAAGTCTTCAGGCAGGTCAAATTGGTGGATGATAGCTAACTCATCCGTTTCTGGTGTGTTTTCAGTTCCAAGCACCCTCTCAATGCACCCTAAGGCGTTCTTATGTCCTTTCTGTGGGTCGGGCCAATGTGTAATCTCAGCTAAGACTTTATCGCCCTTACTTGCTTTTTTATCGCTTCCTTTTGGTATTAAAATCGGAGTGTTAAAATCGGGGGCATCGGGTGAAACCGCCCCCGCATAGCGTCCTTTCGCCTTGCGAAACGTTCCAACAAACCGCTTATGTGCTCTGTCTAAAATTTTGACAATTCCCCCTGATGGGCCTTTGTTTTTCTTACGTTTACCGACGGTTTTAAGTCGATAGCGTACAGCGACTAAATCACCGTTCATGGCTCCACCCAGGCGCTGCTCCGGAACAAAAATATCTTCCTCATGAGCTTTTGAAACCGGCATCACAAAACCAAATCCGCGCGGGTTTTTGTCAAGTCGCCCGATTAATATATTATGGCGCTCGGGAATGTCCCACCGGCCATCTTCCAGTTGTACGATTGCGCCGGAATGCTCAGCTTGCTTCAAAAGGGATACAAGCTCGTCTAATGATTGGTGATCTAATGAAAGCTTCTTTGCTAGTTGTTTAGAAGTTAATGGTTTGTAACTCTTAGAATTGATAATCTCAGCTATTCTTTCTGGTGTTGTCATGGTCTGTTTTGCCTGATTGGATAGTAATAGATTTAGGTACAATAATACAGTAAATTTCACATTTACCTGGCACTGAAGGCGTGAACTCATGTGCCGAACCGCTTGATTTGCCGGATAATTACGTTTATATTATAACATAGATTATTCGTATATGAAATTGCAGGCAAGTATTTGCAATATAGGGAGGTTAATGTGGTATAATATATGGATGAGACAGTAAAAGAAGTGAGTGGTGAATTCTGGTGTTCGTTATTCTTTTTTCGGTTTTCAGGAGATTGTCATGAGAACAAGGAAACCCCTGATTCTAATTAATTTATTATTGCTGATTGCATTGGGATATTTATTCTACGGCACATTTCAGCATTCTGCTGAACATGATATAGGACGGGTATCTGTAGACGTAGAACTGGATATGCCGGATGATGACAGCTTTGCTGAAGTTAATAACGGACTGCTGGAGCCGCAGACTGACGATTACGATCTTTTGATACAGGATGACATATTCGGGGTTTTGGCTGAGCAAAGAGAGCGAGAAAGACGTGATGCAAGAGTTTCTACGGATGAAACCGAACGGGAACCACATGCTGAACCGCTCGAGCTCAATCTGCTGGGCACCGTTGCCGGCGGATCAAACCTCGCCAGAGCTATAATCCAGCCCGAAGGAGAATCCCATCAAAAAGTTTATCGTATCGGGGATAGCGTTAAAGGAGCGGAAATAATCCAGATCGAGAGAAAAACCGTCAGGCTGCGACGCGACGGCGTAAATTACGAACTTACTATGGATATGACGTTGGCTATTGAAATAGATGGCGAGGAAGAGATGATTTTGGCTGTCGAAGATTTTAAACACGCCTTCTCCGAGGAGGACGATGCCTTAGTGGTCGATAGAAGGGAATTTTTAGAACAAGGCGGAGGGATGTTTGCTATGATGAGGCAGGTGCAGGGCAATATCAGAGCACGGCCGCATATGGAAAACGGCGAAGTAAAGGGGCTGGAAATCGCCGGCGTCGATAAGATTGGTGTAGCTCAGATCGCCGGGCTTGAGGAGGGCGATGTCGTTCAAAGCGTGAACGGACAACTCATTAACAGTTTACCGAAAGCTATGCAGGTTTTCAGAAAAGCCCGCCATTTGGACGACCTTAGTGTCGAAATATTGCGTGACGGTGAATCTATCAGCAAATCTTTCAAGTTTAAGTAAATCAGGAGCCCGACAATGACTTTTCAAAGTATTTTATCTTTTAAACTGCCGTCCTATAACTACGTTATGTTATCTTGTATATTCTTTTCTTTCATCGTTGGATGTGCTACGGTTGTTGAAGAACCTGCCCAAACAAGCGAACGCAGAAGGGAAGTAATCAGTGATTCCACCGATGTAAAGGCTTTAGATTCTGACTTTACGGCGGATGAAATCAGACTGAATAACGAATACGAGCGCGCAATGCGCCTATATGAAAGTGGACAGATTAGTGCGGCTAAAGTGCTTATGGTCGCCGTAAAATCAGAAGCCGAAAAGCTAAATGTCGAACTGCCGGATGCCTTTGACCATGATTTTCAGCATATTATTAGCGCTGAGAAAATTGAAGATGCTGAAGAAGCCATACAAGAAGAGTTAGATGAAGAGGAAGCACTTCAGATGTTTGAAGATGAGATTGAGAAGTACAGTCAAGAGCAAGATCAACAACTTGATTGGGAAGATATGGAGGAACGGGAACCGACATCCATTTCTATAGACGATGGGGATGATGAGAAAGCATTGGACGTCGCTGATTTGCCTGACACCGAATACGATCAGCCGGATTTTAAATTACCCGGCTTGCTGGACCCCGTACTCGCCGAGGAAAAAATCATGCTTGATTTCAATCAGGTCGATATTCGCATCATCCTGGAGACGATAAGTGATATTACCGGCGCTAACTTTCTGGTGGAGGGGGGCGTTAGCGGTACTGTTACCCTCATATCATCAAGCGAAGTCAAACTTGCCGACGTGTTCAGGGTACTTGAATCCATACTTGACGTTCATGGCTGGGCCGCCGTGCCGTCCGATGATGTTATCAAGGTCTTGCCAAGAGGCGACGGCGTGCGGCGTCATATCCCCACCCGTGTGGGGAAAGACCCCGCCGAGATACCCCGCAATGACCGTTTTGCTACACAAGTTATGCAGCTCGAACATGTGGAAGTAGAGGAAGCTGCCCGCCTTATCGAGCCAAGGATGTCTCCCGACGGCAACCTCAGCGCGCATCAACCGTCCAATACCATCTTTCTCACTGATATCTCCTCAAATATCTACCAAATTGCATTGATGGTTAATCAAATCGATTTACCAAGAGTTGAAGAGGAACTGGTAATTTTTCCTTTGAAGTATGCTTCTTCTCGGAGTATGGCGGATAAAATTAACAATCTCATTGAAACTTTCAGTAACGGAAGCAACCCCGGGTGGCAAACTGAAATCAACATCTTTTCCGATTCACGCACCAATTCGATCGTAGCTTTCGCCGAACCCCGAATTATCCAAAGCGTAAAAAAACTTATTGACAGACTTGACGTGCCGCGTCCCGAGGAAAGCGTCAATGTTCATGTAGTGAAATTGTATAACGCCGATGCGGAAGAAATGGTGGATTCACTCTCCACCACGGTCGCTGCACTGACCGATCATGAAGATGCCGATCCTATTCATATCACCGCTGATTTACCGACGAACGCTATAATTATTGCCGCTTCCCCACAGGATTTTCAGGTGCTCCAGGCGGTGATATCCGACCTCGATCTCGTGAGGGAGCAGGTCCTGGTTGAACTCAGAATTATGGAGGCCAGCCAGCGGGCTATGCGTGATATTGGGTTCGATTGGGCAAGCATGAACAGACCGTCCGACGACAGTTTGAGAGGGATTACCGGCACCGACATGGGAGTGAGAGGTGATGCCACTCCCACTCAGCAGGGAACTGTGAGGCTGTCTGATCCCGGAGGAATGGCGGCAGCATTGGTTAAAGGCGATCGAATCGGAGCGATGATGATCGCGCTGGAAGGCAGCACGTATGTCGATGTACTCTCGACACCTCACCTGCTCACCTCTAACCACCAGCCGGCCACTATAGCCGTCGTGGAAAATATCCCCTATGTCCGGGAATCGCGCATTCTTGCTGATGAAGACAGGGACGTTATCAGCACTTTTGACTACAGGGATGTCGGGATAAAACTTGAAATGACGCCGCATGTAGGTGCCGGTGGGATGGTGCGGATGGTCATCGAGAGCGAATTCAGCAAAGTCGTTGATGAAGGCGAAGGACAGCTCAGAACCTCTAAGCGTGAAGCCACTACGACGGTGAGCGTCGAGTCAGGCGAGACAGTTGTGATAGGGGGGCTGATACAGGACGACACCGTCAAAGTGACGAAAAGAGTGCCTTTTTTCGGTTCTATCCCGGTTTTAGGCAGGCTGTTCCGGCGTGAAACTGATGATATCGAAAAAACCAATCTTTTAATTTTCATCACTCCTCACGTGCTTACCAGCAGCCGGGATTTAGCCGATATGAGCTCGCGAAAAGAATCAGAGATGAAAAATGGAAATTAACTAATGGTTGAGATTCCGCTTGCTCAATCTCAATATCTGTAAAGATGGAGGGTAAGTCTTCAGTGAACCACGAAATTTAACTTACCTTAATCATGCTATCTATATTTATTTGATTATACGAGGTAATACGTTTTTTTGCGTTAGGCACTGATTCCTCATCCCCAACACCAATGGCCATCATACCGGCTGCATGTGCGGCTTCAATCCCTGCCTCAGCGTCTTCAAACACAATACATTGATCTGGCGCTATGCCTAATTTCTCAGCACCTAACAAAAAAATTTGCGGGTGTGGTTTTGCTCTTTCAACATCATTGCCACAGACAACGGCTTCAAAATAATTTTCAATAGCTAATTTTTTTATGACCAGGCGAGCGTTTTTGCTTGACGAACACAACCCCAATTTCAGTTCCCGCTCACGTAAACTGTCTAAAAAATCTAAAACTCCCGGATACATATCATCCCGATTGAGCTCATGTTTAAGCATGTCTTGATAGATGTCATTTTTAAACGCGGCATATTCGTGTTTTTTTTCTTCCTCCGGTTCTATATTATTATGGTCCAGAATAACCTGTAAAGAGGCTTTTCGTGGTATTCCTCTAAGTTGATGATTCAACTTTTCAGAATAATCCCATCCCATCTTATCCGTAAGTGCTTTCCAGCTCCTGTAGTGATATTTATCAGTAAAAACAATAACACCGTCAAGGTCAAAAAGGACTGCATCAAAAGTTTTCATGTACTTACCTTTTATGAAATGAGTTAATGAGAGAAAAAAACTTCATGTTTGAGAACAAAGTTGAAATCTTCCAATTTTCTGCAGCATTTGGGGTGTTGAAGTTTTCGGATGGCATGTTGCTCGATTTGTCTTACCCGTTCACGGGTAAGGTCGAAAATACGTCCTATTTCCTCCAGCGTGTAAGTATGACCATCGACAAGGCCATAACGCAACTTCAATATTTCCCTTTCTCTATAAGTCAGGATTTGAAGAACATGGGTTATTTCATCCTTGAGCATAGCTTTTCTTGCTAAAGCAGGGGGGGAGTATCCCTCCTGATCTTCCAGGAAATCACTCAAGACTCCCTCTTCCCCCAATTCATCATTTTCATTGAGTGGGGCCTCTAAACTTACGGGATGCCTGTCAAAACTAAGGATTTTCTGAATCTCATGCACGGGCAGTTGCGTTTCTTGCGCAAGACGTTCTAAAGTTGGTTCCTTGTTAATTTTTTGAGCTAAACTTTTTTGGACGGAGCGAACCTTACCAATAGCATTTATCATATGTGAAGGTAATCGTATAGTTCTACCGTTACAAGCTATTGCCCGGCGGATGCTTTGCTGGATCCACCAGGTAGCATAAGTACTAAATTTATTGCCAAGTCGATGTTCAAATTTATCGACGGCTTTAAGTAATCCCGTATTGCCTTCTTGAACCATATCTAAGAATCCCAACCCCCGGCCTCTATATCTTTTAGCAATGCTGACTACTAACCTGAGGTTAGCTGCTGAAAGCTGTTTTTTTACCTTGTCATAATCGTCATACATCTGTTTTAATAATTCGAACCGGCGCTTAAAAACCTTTATCGGCATGCAAAGCTCCATTCCCAAGCCTCGTAGTTTAGACTTTAGTTCATGTTTTTCTATAGGGGTTTGCGCTTTTAATCGCTTATTTTCTATTGAAATTAGTTCTTCATGATATTTTTCTAACTCACGCATCAAAGGGAGAATCATTTCGATTTTAAGACAGAATTCTTCAATGAGGATGCGCATCTTTTTGATATTCGAGTTGATTTTACGCAAAAAGAATGCTTCTTTATCTCCAACAGGCGCCTGATCAGTGTAAAGCTTATTAAATTTTTGCCACAGCAATCGGGTATTGGCCCTAAGTTTATTTACAGTATTGAGGTTTTGAGGTAACCTTTTACTTATTTCTTCACGTTCGACTCCTTCAACGGTTTTTCGGAAGTCGACTGCTCTTCCCATGGTAATATTGCGATTATTCATGTCATTTATAATATCGCAGCACGATTCAATAGTGGGCAGGAATAACAGAATATGAAGGCGAAAACGTTTTCTGGCAATTTCGATCCTCTTGGCAAGGTTCAATTCCGCCTTGCGGTTTAATAATGAAAACTCGCCGATTTGTTTTAAATACGCACGAATTAAGTCATCCCCGTATCCGTTTCCCCCTTTTGTTTCGGGAGAGTATGATAGTTTATTTTCATCATTTTCAAAATCCTCGCCTTCCTCATCCGGATCAACCAATGTGTTTATGTCTTCGGAAATATCCTTATCATCTAAGTCCAAGCCG
>PUNP01000249.1 GCA_003551785.1 Candidatus Brocadiaceae bacterium
AAACTTTTTCAGGTCCATTCTTTTTTATACAATCTTTAACAAATCCTCCCCCATTTTCGTATAATTTCATCAAACCTATCCTTTGAACGTTGCTACCTATTTTCGGGAAAGAACCGTTACCGAGAAGTTCCGAAATATCATAATAATTCACAGTATTGAATAATTCCCCCCTGTCTTTTTTCCGCCAACGGTATAAAGGTGAAGTTCTTACCTTCTTAACGCCATGATCTCCCGCTTTGTAAAAAACTATACTAGTTCTTTGTTGTACATCTCGGAAAATGGAGTCAGGCCTTTTATCGAATGAAGCTATATTCCATACTCCATATGAATTTCCCACTAATTCACGCAAAGATCCCATTTGCCTGCTAAACGTTATAGAAAGGGGAACAATGGCACCATATATACCTTCTGAATTTAAAATTGAAAGAGCCCCTTCTATTAAAAATGCATAAGTATTACCACATTGGGGGGTCTTTTTAATTAGAGGCTTATAGTTTAATTCTCGGACACTCACATAAGGCGGATTACCAATCACGCAGTCGAATCCATTATCCTGTCCATAAAGCACATCCGGAAATTCCAGTTCCCAATGAAAAAAATCCTTGCATCTCTCGTACCATGCATCATCAAATGCAAATTCCCCTTTACGCCATTGATCAATAGCGCTCAAAAAGGCATCTTCATCCACCTCTCCAAGTCGATAAAGCGTAAAAACATCATACAACCGCTTATATGGTTCCAGGTCTTTCTCAAGTTCTCGCAAAATCTCTTTTTTATCCTCGACGTCTTCGCGCGATTCGCTAATACTGCTGAGCCGTTCTGCGTATCCGGATGCCGCTTCCTGCATTGCATTTAAAAGCGGTCGGGTAAACAGGCTTAACACATCGTCTTTCTGGCGTTTTTGGAAATATTCCCTGATATCCGCCATGCTCGAACCGACCAGTGCATTACCCTGTTTAAGATGATGGTTAAGAAAAGAAAGAGGTTTCTCCTTGTAAGCGGAAGTAATCCACAAGCACAGCTTGGCAAGCTCAACGGCAAGCGGGTTCAGGTCAACCCCATAAATGCAGTTTTCCACTACTCGCCTGCGCCAGTAGGCGGGGTCTGTATTGATGTCAGGATTACATCCCGGCAGTTCATTCAGCATATCCACAATAAAATTGGCGATATGGTTTGTACCGTTGACGAGAAAATGACCGCTGCCCATCGTATTGTCAAGAACTGATATAGAAAGTATCTCACTCTCAACAAAATCGATAAGCTTTTCATCCAGAAGGAACTCCAGCCGCCTCTTTTCGCCCTCACTAACCGCTGTCTCCCATTCGCTCAGTATTGGCTCAGATTCTGACATAAACTGTTGTTTTTTCTCATTCAGCATGGCATCTACGCTTCCGCTCACAATATACTCAACCACATCTTCAGGGGTGTAATAGCTGCCGGTAATCTTTCTCTCATTGATATCCTCGGAAAAATAAACTTCCCCTTTTTTGATTATGGTATCCGAACGAGAAACACGTTTTAATTCAGACACATTCTTAAACTCCACTTTTGAGCCGGACTTGCGCACGACTTTATCCTGTTCAGCGATGAAAAGGTCGTGTTCCAGTATTCCTTCATAAAGGCTGCCGAGGTGACGCACGGAGAGGTCCCGATACTCGGTTGGAATAAATTTGTCTTTGGATTTTTCGTAGTAAGAAAGTCCATAAATAACCTCGACCAGATAAGGGTCGGCCAATTTGTTTTCCTCTATAAAACGGGTATAGTCGTTCTCGTGCGGATTGAATAGGCCGCCATCATAGGATAACTCAATCTCACCAAACAGGTAATGCAGCTTCTGCCAGATAGCAAATGAATCACTCTTGGCTCCACCTTGCAGATGTAATTTTTGAGTTTGCTCCAGAATATCTGTGAATGCATTCATCTTTTCGGGGGTGAGAAGATCACGTGATGTGGAATAAAAAAGGAACAGCAAGCGAAAGAGATAAAGAATTGCCGAACCGTAAATCTCCTGTCGCTCAGCATCCGTATATTGTTCCTTCTGCAGAAAATCTAAGTATCCGAGGCAGAGAGTTTGCAATGCCCCCTGACCGCCTTCTCGTTCACGTTCGATAGCATCCCCAAGATTATCCTCGATGTGCTGTGTGGTTTTTACGGATTCATCTTTATAACCGTCAAATTTGCACTCACCATCTTTATCGAGAAGAAAGTTGTCGGGTCTGAAAAAAAAGTAGAATATCTGGAAAGGCTCATAATCCTGATTTTCAAGGATAGGGGCGAGGTTTACCTCAACAAAAGTCTCATAGGGTGCAGGCTCATTGACATGATACAATCGCCATGTATACCCGTCTGTGAGAATACCCCATGTAAAATCATGTTGCCGCAGGCTTCGTATAATTTTTTCCGCCCAATGCTTTCCTTTAAAAGTCGAGTCCAGGTTTTCCCCGATAGGGACTACATAGCACACAGACATAGGTTCTTTTTTATCAGCATCAGGATAAAGTAAGAGTTTATTAGGTATCTCTTCGCAGACTCTATTATGCCCGAAACCAAGTGTATCCAGGGTAGGCGCGACAAAACCCGTTACCCATCTTTCGGTGGAACTCTCGTCGGCATAATCTTTCCAATCTTTTATAGTATCGAGAGAAGCCCTGAGATTCTCATCTGTTACCGGTCTACTTGTAATATCTCGGAGATAAATCTCCGAGAACAAATATTCATTGCGATAATTTTTTTTCATAGCTTTATAATCTATCACTTTCGATTATGTTAATTATCACTACCATACAATCCCTTCGCCTGTTCATACTCCTT
>PUNP01000399.1 GCA_003551785.1 Candidatus Brocadiaceae bacterium
TATAGGATGTGCTGACGAAGGAAGCGCATCACCAATTATATATCATCATTTCCCACCGGCAGACCAGCCCTCCGGTTTGGATAACACACACCTGAAAAAATTTACAAGCTAAGGAAGCTTTCCAATTCCGATATGACATCTTTTCCTTAAGCACCAGCATTCGATGAAATAGTTACAACAACTTACATCATATACTTTTTTTAAGAGTAAAAATACATAAATTTCTATTCAAAATGCATTGTATTTTTATTAAAGGCAATATAAAATACAATTTTATACGTTTTATTAAATATAAAATGATCGAATAATACAAAATTATCTGAGATTTTATATTTAAAAAACGTATATTAAGACCAGAAAAACAGAAAAATAGATTTTATAAACTATTTAAAATTCAACCTTAAAAACATTATTAAGAGTATATATTAAGCTTAACCATCAAACGTTTATTTGAATGATGTATCCGATATTGCTAAATAAAAGGCTTTTGGGGATTGATCTTTCAAATTAAGGAACAATGATGACTTCAAAAAAAGAAAAAGCACAACTCAAAGAAATGATCGAATCGTTTTATAAGCACGCTCAAGTTCCAATGACTTGGAATTTCGAAGTAAACGAGCAAATGGCTGAGGTATTCGGTATAATGATAAGAGAGACAAAGCAGTGCTCGAAGGCATTTGGGTGGATACCAACACCACCAGGAGGGCGTGCTTCCATCGGTTGGCTTGTGATGCAATTAGGCAGAGGGGTGTTTAATCATTATATACTACAGATATCATGGACTTGTGCAATGGGCGTAATTAATCGGTGGGGGAATCAACTGAAAATGGCCTCAATGGGGTTATATATAGGGAGATAGTTATTGTGAACAGAAGACAATTAACGACATTGATACTTATGATATGTTTTTGTGGTATTCCAACGCCTTCATGTTTTGCGCAAACGGGTGTTACACTTGAAACTCAACCATGGCCAGCATCTAAAGAGTGCGAAATATGCGTTCCCGTTCAGTTTGGTAAATTAGAGACATATTTGCCGTTGTCGGAGTTAGAACGAATTCTTATTATCGACGCGGGCGGCCCCGTAATGCATGTAATACCTAAACCTAAATCGGGTTCACCCAAAATTGGGTTCCAACTCTTAAGCCTAAAGCCTGACAAATTGATGGCTTTATATAAGCAATCGGGGTTACTGCAAGGGCTCGACATCAAGACGAATGAGCAACTTTTCGATATATTAGGCAAATTACCGGAAAACAATAAATCATTAGAGAAAATGCGCCGTCTCAAAGATATTGATAAAGCCAAGCGATATATTAAAACATCAAAGGATAATGTTCATGCCTATTGGATCAAGTCTGCTCTCCCCGAAGGTTCACAACGAATTTATTTTGTCATTGATGGGGAAGAAGATGTTTATTTGCTCGCTGGCGATGTAACGCGGAAAATTTTTGAGACAGTACTATCAAATCTTCACGTTGTAGATATACCATAAAACTTGGGGTTACCTCGACAATCGTGCGCAGAGGATGGAAAGGAGAGGTTCACACCTGGCACTAAATGCCAGGCAATGAGTTTGCTGGGCAGGCAGCAAGAGGCTCTGGAATTTATCGAAAACCAATTGGGAAAACAGTTCGAAGCGCCTTTTTTACAAGAGATACATGAACTCCTGCAGAATTTTGATTTATCAGAACCCCCGGAACGAGTCCTGCCGGGAGTGACGACATTCGAAAAATGACCTTGTTTATCGGATGCCGGACAATATGCGCCTCCTAAAGGGCTATAGCATTACCGGTGGCGAAGCGGAGAATTCCTCATCGACGCCGCGCTTTTCGCTCCTTGCATCTCCGGGATGACGGCCCTCGAAAAGCAACGGCCAACCGCCGGGCATACGACTGCGGAGCATGGATACTCCGATCCCCGCACGACAAGGTACGGGTTAAGGACGATTGGGGGACGTCCTTAACTTGTCAACTTATCCCGGGTGACGGTTTCTGTACAATGATGCGCTTCCTGCGTCAGCACATCCTATAATCCCGCCCAAATCGGGATCGCTATCGCTATCGGGATCGGGATCGAAACCTCGTCAGCAAAATGATGCGCTTCCTGCGTCAGCACATCCTATAAACCCGCCGATGCGACCCGGAGGGCGGATGGACTGCATATAGGATGTGCTGACGAAGGAAGCGCATCACCAATTATATATCATCATTTCCCACCGGCAGACCAGCCCTCCGGGTTGGATAACACGCTTCCGAATCAGGTTAATAAGTTCAAAACCCCTCAATCGTCATCCTGGTCTTTTGATGGTTGCGCGGGATGGGGAGAAGCATGTATAATGAATGGAAAAACGGAAATTCGCAGGGGGAAAGTATATGGCGTGGAAAGCGGTGAAAACAGGGTGCTATGCGATATTGGGCATTGTTCTGGCGGCTGCCTTGGTTGCGGAAACCGGCAGGAACGTTACATTTGCAGAAAAAAGCGGAAACAAGGCGGCAAAGGAAAACCGTAACCCGTTTCATGAGCAGAAAATGAAAATGATCGAAAAGCAGATCGCGGCGCGTGGGGTTACCGACCAGAACGTTCTTTCCGCCTTCAGGCAGGTCGACCGGCACCGCTACGTACCGAAGCACCTCCAGCATATGGCCTACGAAGACCGGCCGCTGCCAATCGGCGAAGGGCAGACCATTTCCCAGCCGTATATCGTTGCGTTCATGACCGAGGCGCTCAATCTCAGCGATACGGACCGCGTGCTCGAGATCGGCACGGGCTCGGGATACCAGGCGGCCATACTGGCGGAAATCGTAGCGCA
>PUNP01000282.1 GCA_003551785.1 Candidatus Brocadiaceae bacterium
CGCTTTGGACAGGCAAGATGCCTGTCATACTTTAAGCTGTATAGTCAGACCAGGGTGCCGTCCATACGTATCGCACGCATCTTGCGTGCGCTTTGGACAGGCAAGATGCCTGTCATACTTTCGGACTGCAGCATTTTCGGTCTTTTCGGCCAGGCTCCTGGGCTGTGGAGATTCCGGAGGATTCAGTAAGGATTTACAAAATAAGTATCTACAGAATACCATGTATATTCAGTGATTGCAAGTTTTATGATTGGTGGGGGGGATTAGTTTTATGTTATAGTGACATAAGATACTACTTGATTTCAGATACTTCGCTCTGAATCAGGGCGGATGGCGGCGCAGTACTGCGCAATGCCGAGAAAATTCCAAATTCAAAATGACAAGTTCCAAATAAATCTCAAATTACAATTTCAAAATTCCAAATCTCCGATTTCAGGCTTTTTCCGCAAAAGCGAGCTATTCTGCGCACAATGAGTGCTCAGTATCGACAATACGATGCTCTTTTGTCTTCGGGGCTTTCAGAATCCCATCGCCGGTTGGTTCTGCAGTAAAGGCAGCCCCACTACCGGCCGTTAGTTTTTGAATTTATGATTTTGAGCATTGTAACTTATTTGGAACTTGTCATTTTGAATTTGGAATTTCCGTTACTTGGATATTTGTCTTTTTTTTTCAGCAAAGCGACAAAAAAATGTCGATGTGAGTATTTTAAGGACTTATACCTTTCGCAGGACAGCAATAACCGAAATATCGTCCCCGGCATTCTCGATTATATCCGCCAGATCAGCGATAGACTTGACAATTTTCTGGCATACTATTTTATGTGCAAGCTCGACATCTTCAGTACATAACTGACGTATGATCTTCTCTTCATACCTATCCACATGCGCCTCTATTTGCTGCAAACGAGATGTTTGGGAAGCCGCAGAAATCACATCGGTAAAAATACCGAGGATGGCATCTTTGAGAAGGGTATATTGACGCTTGATCATCTCCGCTATATCGTTGAGCTCTTCAACATCCAGTATCGACAGGTCAACCCCGATGAAAATAACACTGTCAAGAATTTCTTCCGCCCCGTCAGCGACGTTATCGATATTCTCCACCAGACTCATCAGTTCACGCCGGCTGTCAGGCGCAAAGGCATCTTTGATCAGCTTATCAACTATGTCTCGCCGATATTTATCAGCACGGCTCTCCATAATATGCGCTTTTTTCGACAAGTCCCTTACTCTCTCATTCTCTCCATTTTCAACATATTCTATGATTGAATTCAAGGTGTTAACGAGGCATGCCTCCACGCTGGAAGTGAACTGTCTCATCAATTCCATTAGTTCTTCATTGAGAAAATCGTTTCCTACTATCATATTACACTCTCCCTTTTATTCATAACCCGAAAAAGCAGTGTTCAGTGTTCGGTATTCAGTATTCAGTATTCAGCGGGCATTGGTCTGAGTCGTTGGTCGTTCACCAGCAACCAGCAGCTAGCACCCAAGTGTCATCAACCAACAACTTTTTGCAAAAAAAAAAGAAAATCACAATTAAGCGCCTACGCATTTTCAGAGACTGCGCTCTGAAAATGGGGCGCCTGCCGGCGCAGTACCGCGTAACGTCGAGGTTAATGCGAAATTTATCGTTAGTCGTAAGTCGCTTGTCGGTAGTCCTATGGTCCCGCAACCGTCAACGCCACAGACAGGAATGTCTGTGTCACTCAACATCGACAATTTTCTGTCGATGTACAGAATCTAAGCGCCTACTATATTCGCAAAGGTGAAAAAGAGCTAAGAAAATTATCCTTTAAACCTGTAACCGACGCCCCTGACTGTTTCTATATAATCCCCGGCTTTGCCGAGTTTTTTTCTCAAACTGACTATCTGCACATCAATAGAGCGCTCCAGAACGGGGTAATCCCGGCCGTGCACCGCATCAACTATCTGGTAACGCGTAAAGACCCATCCCGGGCGCGAGGCCATGGCATATAAAATCTTGAACTCCGTTGAAGTCAGGTCTATTTTTTTCTGCGCGACGGTCACTTCGTGACGGCCCGGGTGGATGGTGATATCGTCATGTTTGAGCACTTCGCTCATATTAACTATCCCTTTCGGCTTGCGCCGCATCACGGCCCTGATACGCGCTATGAGCACGCGCGGGCTGAACGGTTTGGAAATATAGTCGTCGGCGCCGATTTCCAGACCGGTCACGACATCGATATCTTCTCCTTTCGCTGTCAGCATGATAACAGGCACCGAACCTGTTTCCGGTTCGGATTTTAATTTTCGGCAAACTTCAAAACCATCGGCGCCCGGGAGCATAATATCGAGCAGGATCAGGTCGGGCAATTTCTTCGCTATCCTTTTCAACGCATCCTCACCCGAAGTGACACATTCAACCCCATAGCCTTCCTTTTTCAGATTATATTGAAGCAGTTCCAGTATATCGTCATCGTCTTCGACAACGAGAATGTTTTTCTTGTTCATTTTACTACCCTGAATAACACTCATGTTTATGACGTATAATTTCGCCCTCACCCATATACAGAACATCCTCCGCGATATTCGTCGCATGGTCACCTATACGCTCTATATGTCGTGATACGCACAAAAGGTGAATGAGCTGCTCCATATATTCCGGTTCTTTTTTAATCCCCGCTTTGACCTGTTCATACATCTCTTTATTCATTTCATCGACCTCATCATCCCTACAGCATACATCGCGGGCGAGTTCCATATCAAGGTTCACCAGCGCGTCAAGCCCTTTGCGCAGCATCCACTGGGCAACCTCGGCCATTTTATCGAAGTCCATCGGCAAATC
>PUNP01000962.1 GCA_003551785.1 Candidatus Brocadiaceae bacterium
AATCTTGCCAATACGCGTGTCTCCTCTTTTCTTTTGGAACCGTCCCTTTTTTGTTGCTTTAGCCACAATTGGACTCCCATCAAAATGCACTGCTGTTGACGCTTACTTTAATTTAACCTATATTCAGTTTAAGCTACCCCGGAGAAAATGTCAACTATAAAAACCCCAGAACACGTCAAGGTCCTTACTGTCGGAGTGCCGCTCCAAAAGTCAGAAAGTTACCGTTACCGGACGATTCAGCGTTTATTGTACAGTTCTTGTTTTTTCGGCAATCGTAGTTCCAAAGCGGCGCTCATCGCGCCGCACTCCAAAATCACCTGCTCAAAGGCAATACCGCCCAAGATTAATGGTTACCTTTTTACCCCCAAAAACCACCTTCTAAGCAATATACAGCGTCTAAAAGTGTCGTATCTGTTTGGTTCTAAAAGGCTTGTTCCGGTCCGACACCAGAATCCAAGAGTTGCATGGTTTCCCCTCCTAATCCTCTTTATCTTCAGATAACTCTTCCAGTACACTTTTAACCAATTCTTCATAGCCCTCTTTTATTTTGAAATTGTTTTTTTCCCATGAGTAATTGGGGTATTCGTATAAAATAACCTGCCGCAAATAATCTTTCCATTTATGCCCCAACTGGGTCGATATCAGGGAAATAAACTGGCCTGCATGTCTTCCATGTTCGGCCGCATTCCGATTGACAAATTCCTGTTTTAACTCTTCTCGGGTTAGCTGGCCTTTTTCCAGCAAGATCGGCAGGAAATAATCCCTGATTCTCCGTGCCGAATAGAGATTTTTAGTCAGGTAGCTTTTCAGATGTTTTTTTAATTCATCTTCGTCATATTTTCCCGGTTCATCCGACATTTCAATGACGAACTTCTTTTTATTGGCTTTTTCTTTTTCTACCTCTTCCGGTATGATAACCGTTCGGGAGAGGAGTTCATCACCACTCTTTGTCTTCACATAGTTCAGCACAATGGCATTTATTCCAAGGCTGTATTTTTCCGATAGCCACTCGATCATACGGCTCAGAGGTTCCTCGATGGCAAATCCCACGAGTAAAAGCCTTTGAACCTGATTTATTCCAATCTCTTCTACATTTAAGTCAGTAAGCTGTTCCTGCAGATAGTCTTCTAACGGTTGCTGTGAATAAGATTGACAAATATCATCAAAACGATCCGCTTCCCATTCAGAAACGTCGGATGCATAATCGATAGCCTGAACTAAAGCTTCTCTCGGCAGTTTGTCCCGTTTAAGTTCTATAACAACAGCGTTGCCACTGTTATCAATTCCAAGAAAGTCTAAGGGGCCGGACTTTGTCGCCACCTGTTCTCCGATTATAGCTATATCCTCTCCGAAGATTTCCGGATTGGATTTCAACCACTGCTCCAAATGTTCGCGTTCCTTTCTGTCATTCTCCGCCATTGATGTTTCAATCGGCTTTAATTTACCTTCCACTATTTGCCATGTCTGAATTTCAGTTACCATAACTCACCCCCTTGAACCTTTTTAACATTTTTCAATTTTTCCAGTCTTTTCATTTAATACTAAACCTTGGATAACTTCTGTTGCCTCATCAACACCTTTTCGTGTCTTAGTAATAAAACCGAAAGGGGCACCTTTGACCTGAGAGTGTATTTTTCCCCAGTTTCTGGTTAGATACCACACAGCCCCGCTGGTACCCCATTCAGCAAAACCAGCACAACATATCCAGGAGCGTCCTGGACATGCAGTTGAACGTATCTTAACAATTATCCCAAAATCATAACCCGGCTCGGTTCCTGGGGCTATACATATTTTCGGGTACGCTACAGAAACAATGCAACGACTGCCCTTCTCTTCAAACTTCAAAAAATTATTGGCAGGATCTTCGAGAATATCTTCCGTCTTATAGTTTTTGAAGCCTATAGAAATAAAGGATATGTCCCTCTTTTGATCAATATCTGTGTCACTTTTTAATTCTGGGGTCATTCCACCTGCTCTACCAATCCAATTTGCCAGATGACCGATAGAACGCGCATTAGCACCTGAAATTACGTATTCTAAGTTCTTTCCCGGCTGACGGCCACGCGATAAATTTGTTAGCAAAGTCGCAGACCCATTTCAAGTAGCTGTCGTCCCAGCGCCGTTTAAGTTCTTTGTTTTGATTTTCGTTCATTGATTGATCTATATTCAAGTCTGAGTGTTTGCTGGGTGAATTACTCCAGTATTGCTAAAAAGAGCCTGCAAGGTCCCTGATTTTAAAAGGCGTATCTATTTGAAAACGAACCTATATAGTGGTTCGACCCTAATCCCTGTGAAGATAACACTTATTTCCAATGACTTTTTTCATATTCACTTTGCTCTAAGCGCGATAATGGTTGAGAAGTGCGGCCCGACCGCACAAAGAAAGCTTCTTTATCCTCATATTTCATGAAAAGAATTTCTCCCTTTTTCTTTCCAACAGGCTGAAGGTATAAGAACGTTTTTTGGCCATTCGTACGCGGAAAGTCTATATAAGCCAATTGGTTTTGACAGTTACCACCATCCCAACAGATTAAATATATACAATAGTATTAATGTCAAAATCACAATAAAAAAAAGGATGTTGCGTATTATATTGTCATTCGCTTCATTTGCTTTTTCACATTCATCAATCCATTCCTTCCGGATAGCTTTTGCACCGTGTATTATACCCCCAATATTCCCTACAAGACTGGCGATTGTATCACAATCCCTGCCAAAGCTGGCCCCTTCTATTATCCCCTGGTTTACATCATCTTCACAGAGGTATAAAATAGCGGCTACTACCGGTACAAACTCGAAACTGTTACC
>PUNP01000424.1 GCA_003551785.1 Candidatus Brocadiaceae bacterium
GAAACATCCACACCGGTGAATCGGTAACGCAAATCTTTAAACAACCCAATTTCCTGTTCAATACTCAAAGCAGTCTTTTCACGTAAACTCAACTGATAACACCATCCCAAACAGCTTCGATTCTTAATAAGAATGAGTTAGTTAAATATTATGGACCAAATAAAATATAAGATCGCACACTCTTTATCTAAAAAAATACCCGATTGCAATGCCGATAAAATAGCTTCCATGCTGGAAATACCACCTGAACCTGATTTAGGCGACTATGCACTGCCGTGTTTCCCGTTTGCCAAAAAACTTAAAAAATCACCCGTTGAAATCGCCAGGGAAATCGCTGAAACCACTGACTGTTCAGAAATTGTCGATACTATGAACCCCGCAGGCCCTTATCTGAATATATCGGTCAATAAAAAAAAGCTTTTCCATCATATTTTGAACACAATTATTGAGCACGACACGGCTCTGGCCAATAATAAGATTGGCGCCGGGAAAACCGTTGTTATCGACTATTCGAGCCCTAATATCGCTAAACATCTGGGTGTCCATCATATCCGCTCAGCTATCATTGGCGCATCTCTGTACAGAATATTTAAAGCATGCGGCTACAAGCCTATCGGCATTAACCATTTAGGAGACTGGGGGACAAGTTTTGGAAAGCTTATTGCCGCCTTTGAGCGCTACGGCGATGTCTCCGTAGAGAACGCCACCGTTGCCGATATGCAGGAGCTTTATGTAAGGTTCAGCAAAGAAGCTGATGAAAAACCTGAATTGGAAGATTCAGGCAGGGAAGCTTTCAAACGCCTTGAAGATGGTGATCCTGATGCGACGCGTTTTTGGAAGCAGTTCAAAAAAATCAGCCTCCAGGAATTTAAGCGTATTTATGATATGTTAGGCATATCATTCGACGCTTATATGCCGGAAAGTTTTTACTTAACGATGGCTGAAGACTTGCTGGAAAGGCTCGAGGCCAAAAAAATCGCCGTCGAAAGCGAAGATGCCGTCATAGCGGAACTCGATGACCGGGACCTGCCCCCTCTCATGCTGAAGAAAAAGGACGGAACCACTTTATATGCTACGCGTGACCTTTGTGCCGCGGAATACCGATGGACTAACTACCGGTTCGATGCGTGTATTTATGTCGTCGGTGGTGAACAAAAACTTCACTTCCAGCAGATTAAAGCCGTGCTCGCTAAAATGGGATACAAGTGGGCGGATAAAATCGAACATATTGATTTCGGATTGCTGAAGCTGGTCGATCCCGAAACCGGTAAAGCGATTAAAGGCAGCACGCGCAAAGGACAGATGATTCTGCTGGAGGACGTGCTCAACAACGGTGTTAAAAAAGCTAAAGGTAAAATTCAACAGAATCTCAATAAATTGTCCGAGGAAACGGATTTAGATGAGTTAGCAGCCCAAATCGGTATAGGTGCCGTCATGTTCAGTGACCTGGCTGTTAAACGCAATAAAGACGTTATCTTCGACTGGGACCGTATGCTTGATTTCCAGGGTGACACCGGGCCTTATGTCCAGTACGCTCACGCTCGACTATGCAGCATACTCCGCAAAGCGGAAGTCGATGCCGGCTCCGACGCACGCTGTGAGCTGCTGAAACTCCCGCAAGAATGGAGTATCATCAGAATGCTTGAAATATTTCCGATCAGAGTGGCGCAAGCCGCTGACAATCGCGAACCATCCATCATCGCCAATTATCTACTGCAATTATGTAAAAAGTTCAGCTCTTACTATAGCCTTGGAATGAAAGAACCGGAAAAACGCGTCCTCTGCGAGGATAAAGCTACCTTGAAAGCCCGATTGATGCTCGTTGCTTCCGTGAAAACTGTCATTGCTGACGGCCTGCATCTGCTCGGTATGCACGCACCGGAAAAGATGTAACAGGCCGGCTTATAATTAATGGTCCAAAAGACTGCAAAAAGTTCGTAGTGAGCCCTTTCAAGGGCTCCGAGTTTGAAAAATTTCTACACTTATCCTGGAAGCGTGGCCGGAAAGGTGCAGGCTGAATGTATGACAGGCATCTTGCCTGTCCAGGGCGAACGCAGGGATGCGTGCTATACTATGAAAGGCATCTTGTGTTACTATATTTCTCATTTTGCACCTTTTCGGCCACGCTCCTGGGACGCTTGAAAGCGTCCACTACGAGCCGGGTTTTCGGTCAAGCCCCTGGCGAGAAATATTGTCAATCGAATCTTTCATTTATTTTTCGGAAATATCATGCATATTGCAATTCTTAATTGTTACAATGGGATCAGCGGCGATATGTGTCTCGGTGCTCTTATAGACGCCGGAGCGCCGCTGGAGTTGATAAATAAGCACCTGTCAACTATTAATATACCTGACTGGACACTGAAAACTGAGAAAGTAACCAGGAACGGGATTGCCGCCACGAAAGCTATTGTTTCCTATGATCATTCCTCTCATCACGAATTGCGAACTCTGCCCGTCATTCAAAAGATACTTGATTCCGGGAATATCCCCGAAAAACCCAAAAGAGACGCAAAAAACATCTTCTATCGCCTGGCTGAAGCCGAGGCCGAAGTCCATGACTGCGATATCGAAAAAATACACTTCCATGAAGTCGGTGCCGTCGATTCCATTATAGATATTACCGGGGCCGCATTAGGATTCTGGCTTCTCGGTATTAGCAAAACATACTACACACCTGTCGCCGTCGGGAGTGGGACAGTTGACACAATGCATGGAACGTTACCGGTTCCTGCACCGGCAACGGCAAAACTGTTAGAAGGGTTCAGGATTCACACAGGAAAAGTGGAAGCTGAACTGACTACA
>PUNP01000279.1 GCA_003551785.1 Candidatus Brocadiaceae bacterium
ATCTTTTCACAGTGTAAAGTACTTTTTGCCATTTCACCAGTACTATACCTGAAAGAACGCGTGAAATAAGCGGGTTATGATATTACTTACCACTTTCCCTTTTCCGTTTGACCTTCTTGTCCGTTCTTACCTTTTCCAGATAGCTGCTCACTTTTTTTCTTCTTTTTCTATTTTTGTTCATATTGCTTCCTCTCTATTCAGTGGTTAACGATTGCCCCTCCAGGAATTAATCCAATATGAAATTGTTTTCTGCGGCGAAAAATTCGTTATACCTTTCACTGGCGTTATTGGGGTTTTCTTTGCCGAACAGGTAATATTTCAGCGATCGGAGAAAATATTTATATCTTCGCTTACTTTTGACTGTGGGGTATTGTGACTCTCCATACCGCACCATCGGCATAGTCAGATCAATTATGTCTTTTCGAATTATATGGATATCACTGCCAAAAAATTTGACAAGACTTGGATAATTGGGAGAGCATGTGTTGATGTAATGGGAAAAATGAATCAGAAAGTTTTCGTACCCGGGGTCTGAGCTAATTTGGTTTTGCGGCGACTGTGCTTTCTTAAAAACATTGTCAAGCAGTTTCCTCCTATCTGGTTGCTGCCTTGTCTCTGCTGTGACATAAAAGTCAAAGAAGTTCTCCTTATCTCCCGTCACATATTCAACAATCCGTGCTGAGTCATCGCCTGCTTTTGGTATCTTTATAGAGCGAACCATTATGTTCATGATATCTTTTTCCCGGCTCAACGATTCTGTGGGCCGAACAGAATCAAAAGCATTGTTTTCGAGTGCATAAAAGAACCAAACCGGGTCCGTAAATATCACCTCAGGTAATGTTTTTCCTTCATAAATGCCGAAACTTAGATTTGACCACTCCATAATCAAGCTCTCCTTTTGAAACCAATCCTTTTATCAGGAAACAGCTCTGTAAATAACAGTAATAATAAGAATCATAAAAATCAGGGCTATAATCGCGGCTAAAATGCCACAGGTCATCTCAAGTTTCTTGCGAACCTCTTTTTTCGGTTCAGCATCCGAAGGTTCCGTATGCCTGTTGTCCGCTTCCGTTTTAATTGCGTTTTGATAACACTGATCGCAGAGATATACGTAAAGGGGGTAGTCCAGCCAAAGGCCCGTATCCCCCCGGGCGGGTTCTTTTGATACCCATTCCGCCATTCTGGCTTCCACTCCATGTGCCCGGCAAAGGTCGCATGGTACGGGTGCGTTTTTGAATTCTTCGGGATCAAGCACTCTCAGGGCCTTGCTGAACAGGTCTTTTGCGACAGGTTTGAGGGGCGTTTTACGTTCTAAAAATACTATCTGACTTTCCATCCTCTTTTTCTCCCCTTCCTCGTCCACGGGTTCAAAGTCAGATCGTATCAGTTCTTTTGGTGATTTCCTCATTGTTAGGCTCCTCCTCCCTTATCGGATTAACAGAAGTCTTTTAACGCCTGCGAGAAAGACCGGAGTGTGACGTTTTACAGAATATACATAAATCACTTCGGCGGGAGAGGTTTCCCAAAAACTTTATCAATTTTCGCTTTCGGTTCGTTTAGATCGATCCAGATTGCATTTCGCCGGTCTTCCAGGCCATGCCCAACTTTGAAGTAAATCCTGGTTTGGTCCTCCTCCCGCTTTGTCGCATAACAGATTGCCCTACCCAGGTTAAGAATGACATCACGCGTAATCTGGCGTCCCTGGCTATCGGTCTCTTGATACTTCCCCTTTATCCACATAACTGCAACCTCCTATGTAGTTAAGAGAATTCGACATAGTCGCTCAACACGACTGGAATTTCGCGTTTCTTCAGCGTTCGATCAATTTCATGTTTCACTTATCCTCAAGTTGCTTCCGATGTGCCATCAGTTTGACGTACTCTCCCGGTTCCATATCCACGACTTCTTCTGTATATGGTCCGGGACTGTCATCTATTTGTTTTTTTTCTGCAAAG
Organism: Candidatus Brocadiaceae bacterium; assembly: GCA_003551785.1. Next base: position 1,956 of record PUNP01000279.1, read on the forward strand.
CTCTCTTGATTTTCCCCACGCACGAACCGTTCGATCTTTAGCCGGCCGCATTCTGTGTCGAAAACCAATCGTATTGGCTCATTTTCTTCTCTTCCTCCGGCAATCCGGGCAAGCGCCTTGCTGAGCGGGCATTCCTCGTCAGCATGATCCCACAGCGAAACCAGGCGGCTCATAGTTGTTTCTATAGGTGTTGGTGTCGAGTCCAGGTCCAGTAATTCCCAATAGCATTCACCGCACAGAAAATAATGCCTGTCGAGAGTTGTATTTGTTATATTTCGGACAAATTCATCGCTCTTCCACTCCGCCTCCGGCGCATCATTACCATATGCAATCCGACAAAAGTCACATAAAATCCCTGGTTTTGCTTCGATACGCACCATATCTTCCGCCTTAACATCTTCCAGTGTTTTAACCATTGCCAGACCTCCTCTCGGATATTTCCCCAGGCGTCCGTAACGCCGCATAAAGTTTGTGGTGGTTCACTGCATTCGACTCACGTCTCCCATCAACCCGATCACACAACATTCTCGGCCATATTCAACTTTTTGTCAAACCAATAAGTTTTTTTATAAAAGTAATTTAGCAAAGCAATTGGTTACTACGCCGATACCTTCAACATTAGAACGGTCTGGGGTCTGGGGGCTGCCCTCGGGTCTGGGGGCTGCCCTCGATAAGCTTATGCATTATAATCTATTACCATCTCTCAAGGGTGCTATAGCACCTCTTAGAAGCGATTTTGGACCCTGAAAAATGTAACCATTAAGCTTGGATTTGATCTATGTGTTTTCATAGGCGATAACTTCTGCTATATTGAGCCCCCATTCCCCAACGGGGATATTTAATTAA
>PUNP01000844.1 GCA_003551785.1 Candidatus Brocadiaceae bacterium
TCGAGCTCGGGCGGGCCTCCCTTTATATAAACGGTGATTTTATTGCATCCGATGATCAAATCAAACCTTTTCACTGGCCGTATGATGCAAGCCGGCTGGAACTGGAGTTCGGTCAGTATGGGCAGGATCGGTTTGCCGGCTTGATTGATGATGTGCGCCTTTATGACGTTACACTTTCCGACGAGAGGGTTGCCGGGCTTTCAGAAGTCGTTTATCATCCTGATTCGAATTGGCCGTACAATTATGGTGAACCTATGCAAAAGCTGATCCGGAAAGGTAGGCTCGCTAAAGTTCGGGCCGAATACCTCGAAGGGCTGGGCGCTCTTTCTTCTGCGGCGCTGATTGATACGCTTGAAAGCAGCCGCGATCCTGAAGAACAAAAAGATATCATCTGGGCATTGGGCAAGATCGGCGATGATGATTCAGTTGCTGCTGTGGTCAGGATTCTGGAGTCTGAGGAAGAAATGCTTATTAGTGCTGCGATTCGTGAAATAATATACCTCCATCAAGAAGACGTTTTCCCCGCAGCGCTTGAGAAGCGCGGGGATGCCGAATCCGTTGCGCTGCTTGAAAAGGTTCTGCATAACTTCCCCTGCTTTGATATTCGACTGGCATCATTAAATGCTTTGAAAAGCATCGGAAGTCCGACGGCAATCGAGATTGTGGTGCTTTTCCTCCTGAAAACAGATGGCTATGTGGACATTGAGGATGAGCCGCTATCTTCCCATCCCGGCGTGGAAACCGCTTTGATTGAAGTTTTAAAAGATGATCAGGAGTGTGATGAAGTCCGTTTGGAGGCCCTCCGAACCGCAATCAGCCTGGGTGCCCGGGAAAAAGTGCAGGGTGATTCCCAGGTGGTTGAAGCCTTAACGGAAATTATTCTGGATGAGAAGTCCGACTTTGCCCTCCGGAAGGCGGCGGTTAATGCGCACCCCCGGGCTGAAAACCTGGTGCCGGGTTTGGTGGACACATTGGTGGACCAAGACCAAAAAGATAAGATGCGATTGATGGCCCTGCAATTGATTCACTCAGGTGGGCATGAATTGATTAAAAAGTTGAGCGATGATCCCGACGCAGTGGCCGTTCTGTCAGGGATTATCGGAAATGAAAAGCTCGATATGGAATTGCGAACCATGGCGATGAGGGTTCATCCGGATACAGATGATATAGTTTCCGGTCTCATGGACGAGCTAAAAGACACGGAGAGAAGTGATTTTGCCCGATCCAAAGCTCTCAGTTTGCTGACTGCTGGTGGGCAGGAAGTGATCGCAATGGTGGAAGACGATCCTGAAGCGGTGGACACTCTGCTCAGTTTGGCCCTTCCGCACACAGCCTCGGGCTTGCGTATCTCAGCGACCAAAGCCTTATCTATATTGGGCGTTGAGCTTCGCGAAGGGGCGTTTGACTGGCCGATGTGGCGCTATGATGCGGGCAGGAGCGCGGCAACACCGTATGAGTTGTCCGAAGACTTGCATCTCCAATGGGTGCGCGAGTTTCCAGAGCCGATGCGAGCATGGCGGCACCAGCTGGATGATCGTGGTAAACTGGATTTCGACGTGTCATATGCGCCTGTTGTGCAAGGTGGTAAAATATTTGTTCCCTCAAATGTCACCGACAGTGTCGCGGCGTATAGCATAGATGACGGCGCTAAGAAGTGGCGTTTCTACACCGACGGACCGGTGCGCCTTGCACCGGCGGCGTGGGATGACAAGGTTTATTTCACAAGTGACGACGGGCACCTTTATTGCGTGGATGCCGACACGGGAAATCTGGTCTGGAAGTTTCGTGGAGGCCCATCCGATCACCGTTTGCTCGGCAACGAACGCATCATCAACTTTTGGCCCGCCCGCGGCGGTCCGCTTGTAACAGGTGGCAAGGTTTATTTCACGGCCGGTATCTGGCCTCTCCACGGTATATTTATTTATGCTCTCGATGCTGAAACAGGCGATTTGAAATGGGTCAACGATACTTCGAGTTCTGATTACGTCAATTTACCACATGGAGGTGCAAGCGGCTATGGCGGTCTGGCTCCTCAGGGTTATCTTGCCGTGTCCAAAAATCGACTGGTGGTGGCGGGCGGGAGAACTCCGCCCGCTTTTCTGAACCTGAATTCCGGGGAATTGATGGGTGCAGATTTCAGACCCTCCGATAAGGAGGCCGGTGGCTATGCGGTTCGGGGAGGCAAAACGGGTATGGAAAATAATGAAATGCTCACCGAACGGTTGCATTCGATCTCTGATCAGCTCAGCGGGGAAGTGTTTTACAAGTTGGCAGCACAAGAACGACTTTTTGTTACTACCAAAGAAGGCAAGTTGTATTGTTTTGGGCCGCAGAGAACCGACCCCCGCACATACGAATACAATCCGGCTCCGTTGAAGACTGACTCGAACGATTGGGAGGATGTTGCCATCGAACTTGTGGAGCGCATAGATTGTTCGGGGGGCTATGCACTTATGCTGAGCGCAGGCTCCGGTGAACTTATGCGGGCCCTCCTCCTCCACAGCGAACTTCACGTTGTCGTTGTCGAGGAGGATTCCGAAAAGGTCAGAAAACTCAGGGAGGAATTAACGGGGACCTGGTTGTATGGACGGCGGGCTGCAGTGATCGAGGCAAACCCCGCTTCTTTTTCCGTTCAGCCCTATCTTTTCAGCCTGGTGGTGAGCGAGGACATTAAGGGGGCCGGTATCAAAGCAGAATCGGTTTTTTTTGAAGACCACCTGAACTCTCTTCGTCCTTACAGTGGTGTCGCATGGCTGGGCTGTTCGGAACCGTCCTCAAACAACTTTTACGAGGCCGCACAGGCGGCGGGCGTCGATCAGGTAACAGTCGTAGAGCGTGATGATCATATTTTTGCCGAGCGTGATGGGCCGCTGACCGGTGCGGGACAGTGGACGCACCAGTACCACGATGCCTCCAATCCCAATCTTTCCCATGACGACCGCGTCCGCCTGCCGCTGGGGTTGCTGTGGTTTGGCGGCCCGAACAACCATAATATTCTCCCGCGCCATGCAGGCGGCCCCAGGCCCCAGGTGGTAGGGGGACGCCAGATATTCCTCGGTGTTGAGAACATTGCCGCACGATGCGTCTATACCGGGCGGGAACTCTGGGAACGCGAGTTCCCCGGCATAGGGCACCACGCTACCAACCTGCGTCTGGAGAAAAGTTGGGCGCAAGGACAAAGTGTCTACATGAGCAATATCCCTGGGGCTACTTATATCGGCAGTCCGTTTGCCTCCCAGACCGATAGTGTGTATCTGCGATATAAGGAGGTAATATACCGTCTTGACTCGGCCACCGGAGAGACTCTTTCCACGTTCTCGCTGCCCGGGCGTCCGGTCTCGGAGGTTTATGAGGGTAAAGATGTTCCCGACTGGGGAACGTTGAGAATTGCCGGGGATTATCTCATTACAACGGCCGAGCCGCATATGTTCGAGAATCAGGATATTGGACAACCCGATAGCTACAGCGGCACTTCCAGCAGGATCATAGCCGTATTGGATCGCTATTGCGGTGAAGTTCATTGGCACAAAGAGGCCGAAACAGGATTCCGGCATAATGCGGTCATTGCTTCCGAAGACATTGTGTATCTTATTGACGGTCTTTCTGAAAATGCACTTAACCATCTCCGGCGCCGTGGGGAGGTTCCCGAATCTCCTTCCCGCATTTATGCTTTGGATATTGCTTCCGGCGAGGAACTCTGGCGCACCGATAGCGACGTGTTCGGCACTTTTCTGCTCTACAGCAAGGAGCACGACGTGCTGCTGGAAGGCGGCAGCAGAGACATGAGATTCCGAGGGGGCTGGGCGCACAGAGACGATGAACCCGTGGGGCGTACTGCTGCCCGACGTGGTGAGACCGGCGAGGTGCTATGGCAGGGCGGTGGATTCACGCTTCCGGGCGCGGTGCGTGGTGAAATGCTTATCCCCGGCCGGCCGGGGACGGCCATATCCCTGCTCACAGGCGAGACCTGGTACCGAGAGCAGCCGCATACCGCCCAAAAAAGTGGATGGAACTATTCCCGTGCGTACGGCTGCAACACCTTAAATGCAAGTCAACATTTGCTTCTGTACCGGACGGGGTATGCAGGATATTTTGACCTGGAGCATGACACCGGTACAGGAACCTTCAGCGGTTTCCGTTCCGGATGTACGGCCAACATGATAGCAGCCGACGGTGTATTGAATGCCCTGGATTACACGCGCACATGCACGTGCAGTTATGCGCATCAGACCTCGCTTGCCCTGGTTCCTATGCCAGGTGATTCGAATGTTGAGTATTGGACGCGCTACAGTGGTTCACGGCCGGACCCTGCCAATCACGGCATCAATTTCGGCGCGCCGGGCCGGCGCGTGGACGTGGAAGGCGCGGGGCGGGTTTGGTACGACAGAGCAGGCACACACCGTCGGCACCCTTCGGCTGTTGAAGACAACGGCGGGGGACTGGACTGGGTTGTTGCCTCCGCTCGCGAGGTCGATGCTGAGGATGGCGCCATAGAGATTAAAGATCTTGTGGATGAGCAATACACTGTCCGGCTGCATTTCGCCGAGATTGGCGGCAGCGTGGGGAGCGGTGAACGGGTTTTTGATGTGTTCATTGATGGTGATGAGGTGCTCTCGGGATTTGATATATATGCAGAGGCCGGAGGTCGTTACCGTGGCGTAGTCAAAGAATTTAAAGTGAAAATTGAGGGAAACGGCATGAACCTCCAGATGCGCAGGACGGAGGACCTTGGACGCAACCCCCTCATCAGTGGTGTGGAGCTGATGGCAGATTTTTAAAACTCAGTTTGTTAATACAATGGAGAAAATATGATAACAAAAGACAATGAAAAAAATGTGATAAGAACAGACGCTGAAAAACTGAATCGGCTGGTGATCGAGGTGCTCCAGGCTGCCGGGGCTGAAAGCACCGAGGCTAACGCCGTAGCCAGTGAACTTGTGGAGACATCACTGATGGGGATCGATTCCCATGGCGTGCTGCGCCTTCCCCAATACGTGCGACAGCTCCAGGAGGGTTCCCTGGTTTCCGGGAGGGAACCGGTTATCAAAAAGAAAACATCCAATACCTTCGTCGTTGACGGTCAGATGGGGTTTGGTATGGTCACTGCCAGGTTCATGACGGACCTTGTGGCTGAAGCAGCGCAAAAGCAAAATATAGCTTGCGCCGTGAGTCGCCAAACTCATCATGTGGGCCGGCTGGGTTCATATGTTGAAAAACTTGCCCGTCATGACCTGTTCGGGTTTGCTGTGGCAAACGCATCCAGGCAAGGGCATTACGTGACTCCATGGGGTGGTACTGAAGGACGTCTCGGAACTAATCCGCTGGCCTATGGGTGTCCAACTGACGATGAACCGATAGTGCTGGATATGTCCACTTCAGCTATTTCCGAGGGGGAAGTCAGAGCCCTCTGCCGCCAGGGTGAGCGTGTGCCCGAGGACTGTCTGCTGGATCCGGAAGGAACCCCTACTACAAACCCCGAGGACTTCTACCGTGATGATTGGGGAGCTATACTCCCTTTCGGCGGGGCGCAGGGGTATAAAGGATATGGATTGTCTTTGCTTGTCGAACTGCTGGGAAGCACCCTTGCCGGCGTCCCCCTGACACCCGACGGTGAAAATGACACGTATATCAACGGTTTTTTCATCATGGCGATTGATCCGGATGCTTTCTGCGGACGGGAAGTGTTTAAGAATCTCGTGAACGAGCTGGTTGAGTATGTGAAATCTTCCCCCGCGGCTGGAGAGAGCGGCGAGGTGTTTCTGCCCGGGGAGATAGAATGCAGTCGATACCGCCGGAATCTTACGGAGGGAGTCGATATAGCGGTGGGGATATGGGCGGAAATCGTTGAAGCGGCGGGCACGGTGGGCTTGAGTGAAGAGCAACTTGAAGTCCTGCTCGGTGATGGGCGATATGAAACTTGCGTGACTCGCAACGCCCGGATTGTATAGCCGTTCCATTGTCCCCTTTTTTGTGCTTGAAAACAGAGACCTTGCCCCAGACGGGGCAAAGTTCGGTAGCCTCGGGTTTCAACCCGAGGTGATGATTCACACGGATTTTGCGCCCTGAAAGGGCGCGGTAGATCGTTTGCGTATTGGCTCTGGTGCGATTTTCGGCCATGCCCCGTGGAGTCTCCTGTTGTTGGCGTTATGTTTTTCTGATAGCCAGTCATGCAAGCCACGGGCACAAGGCCCGTGGGGGGAGTGAATCTTAACGAAAGAAGTAAACATCCACGGGGCTTGTCCCCATGGATGAACTGTCAAATTAGAAACAAAATATCCTCCACCGGCACAGGGCACGGTGGTGACGAGGCAACGGGCCTCAGTGAATATTCACTCCCCAGAAGACTTTTTCACTGAAAACTATTGGTATCCGGCTCTGTCCAATTCCAATAAGGAGAAATGTCGTTTAAAAGCATCAATGCCATTTGCTTTGTACCCTAAAAAGCATAATATCCGGCGTTTGATGGAGAGGGTATAGCCATGGAGGGAATTCTTGCCGGTGCATTATGCGTTTTGCAAAGGAGTTTTCCAGGCTCTTGTTGGTGGGGTGGGATGCGTAGAGACAATAGTAGTATTGACGCGTGAAGTCGTTGTTTATTTCCAGCATTATATGTGTTATGTTATGTTTCTTTACCATGTGGTAAGCTTTTTCGACATTCTGTGTTGTGAGGATTCTGGCGGCTGTTTTTGTGCCCTTGAGGTTTTCCCAGTAAAAACTGCCCAGAGTCCTGAATCCGCCCATGGCGGCTATGGTGGTGGATGCATGTGGTTGATTGGTAAGCAGTATGACAGGCTTATGATCGGCTGTGTGAAGCAGCCCGCGCGCGATATGCCGGTACCTGAGAGCCTTTTTCTGGTCGGGAGTTAGCTGCTTGGGTTCATTGTTCAAAGCGCCCAATTGACGAATCGGTAAAACCAGGTGGTATTTAACCGGGGTGAAGGCGAATATCGCAATAAACACCCCTATCAGGACTGTGGCTGTTGTTCGAGATACGTATCTCTGCGTCGTCAGTCTCCAGAAATACGGAGTGGCGATTGCGGCTGTGATGATATACAAAGATCCGGTTAACTGGTTCCAGCGTACTTGATACAATTGAACGGTTGTGGAGAGGAAGAGCGATATGCTCAAAAAAAGCATTATTGCTCTGAATCCAGTGTCGGTTCGACTGTGTAACATAACAATAAGTGCTGCAATAAACAGGATTGGCATCGGTCCGTACAAATGAAAAAATACTGTCGCCCAGTTGATGGGCTCCTGGTATTCAACCAGGTACGGTATGGACATAAAACCATACATGTATTGATGGAGTCGGAACATGAAATCGTTCAGTGGAATATAGAAAGTTTCACCACCGATCAATATGCAAAGAGGTAAGGAGACAAGGGCAAGTAAGGGAAATGTGATGCTGCGTTTTGTCTTACATCGCTCAGATTTTTCAGGTTTCACAATCCTCTGGCCCGCCGCTGCGATAAACAAAGCTCCTCCGAACCACGCCAGTGAGTAGAGAGGGTGATTTACCTCAAGTCGCATACTGAGGTGTTGGGGAAAGTATTCAATAAAGTAAAATCCCAAACTGGCAGAGGCACCCCATGTGCCCCAAACCTGCCAAAGTTCCGGATGAAATTCATATTTGTTCTTGGTGTTGAGTGAGAGAAACAGGCAGACCGCGATTGATGCGATACCGACAATTATAAGCGTCATTGAGGTGGAGATGGCGCTTATCCACAGCCCTGAAGCTCCGCATAAGGCCGAAAAAATCATGCATTTGCGTGCCTTTTTGTATGAGTGTGGAAGGTAGAGAGAATTCGGGTTTGCTGAATTTATCCATCCCGCGCCCGCACCTGCAATTCCGATCAGTGTCCCGATGATGGCCAGGGAAATCATTCCATAGTGGTGTGGGAAAGCGGGCGCAAAATTACTGTAAAATACCGGAGTGGTGATCATGCCGAACAAAAGGACACCTCCAGCGAAAGTGCCGAATAAATGAGTAAAGACGTAGAGTAGAAAAACGATGGAGGCAAGGAGTAATAAGGGATTGGCCCAAATCGACATGCGGAAGATGCTGTTGCGGAGGTTCGTGCCGGTTGTGAGCCTGTAACCCGTTCCCAGCACTTTGAGATACGATGAAAAGCCTGAATTCCAATGCACCTCACGTTGAAAAGAACCGCTGTCAAAATCGGTTTTCCTTATCCTGAAATTGGAGGCGGCGCCCAGGTCTTCAACATGCCGGTTCCAGGTGTACCCAATGCATAAAGCGTCTGAATTCAAAAAAACGGGTAGACGCTGCTGATGCGGTACCTCGTGGGCTGTGTCGTGCATTGAGCATATGGCAGCATGTAATCTATCAATGAGAAAACTGTGGAAAAGGATAAAAATTGCACATACTGAAAGTATGGCAGCGGAACCAATGATATTTTTCTGTTTTCCTGTCACAATCTGTTGTTCAATTATGATAGAGTCCTGTTCCATCCGGACAGTTTTGCCTGATGTTTCGTATGCCATTCGACTATCTCATCGGGAAGCTGAGGCCTCGCCAGCAGGAAGCCCTGTGCCATATCACATCCGGTATCGGCGATGAATTTAAGCGTTTCCGTATCTTCCACTCCCTCCGCTACCACCTTCTTCCCCAGGTGGTGGGCCAGGTCGGTGGCTATTTCCACTACGCGAGCCGAGCCTTTTTTTGTATTCAAGGTCTGGACGAACGATTGATCAAGCTTTATAATATCTGAAGGCAGGTTAACCAGGTAATTAAGTGAAGAATAGACGGTGCCGAAATCGTCGATAGAGATGGTGATCCCCATCGACGCTAATTTTTCCAGTACTCCCGTAATGTAATCTATGTCTGATATCAGGGCTCTTTCCGTTATTTCCAGCTCCAGCATTCCGCCTTTAACACCGAAAGACTCCAGGCAGCCGGCTATCATATCGGGAAAGTCGGACTGAAAAAGGTTGTGCACCGATATGTTGACCGAAACGGGAGTTGTGATGCCTTTTGCCTCTAAATATTTGATCTGTCCAAGAACCTTTTTAACGGCGAATTTGGTCAGCGAATGTATGTAAGTACTTTGCTCCAAACGGGAAATGAATTTATCCGGAGGGATATAACCTCGTACGGGGTGCTGCCAGCGTATCAGTGCTTCCATTCCGCACAGAGTCCCGTCTGCGAGAGATATCCTGGGCTGATAAGCGAATGATAGCTGCCCCTCTCCCATGGCCTTTTCAAACTCATTCAGCATATCGAGGCTTTCACGAGCTTTACTAAGGTTTGCAGAATGCTGTGATGAGTCGAAAACGACCCACTCCCGGTTCGATACGGATGCTCTGCGCAAGGCAAACTCGGCCTCGCGAATGTGAAGTTCGGGATTGATCTCTGCGTCCTTGAAGCTGGAATAACCGATCCTGCCGTCAATGTGGAGGGGGATGCCGGCGAAATCTATTGTTTTTTTAAAGGTTTCTGCCAGGCCCCTGAGCCTTTTAATGACACTTTTATCTCCCATATCCCTGAGCAAAAAACCCAGTTGATAAGTGTTGATGCGGCATACGATACTGTTGCCCGGCACCTGGCGAATCCGGGCGCCTAACTGTTTGATTATCTCGTCGGCTACTGACGGTCCGTATACACTTTCCAACTCGTCCGCCCGGTCGATCAGAACAATGGCCAATCCCTCAAATCGGTGAGATTCATCATCCCTGACTGCCGACAGGGCCTCGACCAGCGCCGTCCTGTTGGGCAGCGAGGATGCCGGGTCGCGGGTTAAATACCTTTTTTCCAGTACATTTTTTACCGTGTGATTGAGTTCATCCATTTGAACCGGTTTGCTGATGTAGCTTTCTGCACCGTGGTTGAGTGCTTTCTTTACATCGTGAAAATCCCTGCTGGCCGATATGACGAGAACGGCGGTATCGCTGTGATATTCCCGAATCTGCTGCAGCAGCCACAACCCGCCTTGGCCGGGCATGCGCAGGTCGATCAGCGCCAGAGCGAAGTCTTCATCATCCATGATATCCATTGCCTGTTCGGCTCCCGAGCATATCCGTGTATTTTGGTGCCCGAAATGTGCCAGACAGCGCTGCAAGTATTCACAGATATCTATTTCGTCGTCAACAATGAGAATCCGGCTCCGCTGAATCGGGTTCAGACGTGCATTTTTTATCATTTCCTGCAGGTTAACCATGAAAACTCCATTGAATTATGTTTTTAACGGCAAGTAAATCGTAAAGACCGCTCCCCGGACTTCGTCCCTGTTCGCGGCTTCAATATGACCTCCATGCTCTTCGACAATGCCGTAACTCACCGACAGGCCGAGTCCGGTTCCCTCGCCTTCCGGTTTGCCGGTAAAGAAGGGAGAGAAAATTTCATAAAGCGAATCCTCGGGTATGCCGGGCCCGGTGTCAAGAATCTCTATCCTGGCTCGAGAACCCGTTGGCGAGGTGCGGACAGTCAGAATTCCGCCTTCTTCTCTTCCTTCCATAAAATATTCGGCGTTGTTGATGATATTCATAAACACCTGCTCCATCTGACTTTTCGATGCGATGACAGACGGGAGGTTCTGATCGTATAATTCCACGATCTTAATGCCGCCGGACTCCAAATGGTACCTTTTCAAATCCAATGTTTCCTCAAGCACCTCATTGATATTCAACTCGATCTTCTGCTGTTTGTCCTCTCGCGCGAAATCCAGCAGTCCGTCCGTGATCGCGTTTACACGTTGTGCGGCGTGCTGGATTCTCTGGATATCCTCTTTGAGTCCTTCCGGAACATCTTCCTGAGTCAGCAGCAGATCAGTAAACCCCATCATGGTGTTGAGGGGGTTTTTGATTTCGTGCGCCACCCCGGCCACCAGTTCTCCGACGGTGGCCAGTTTCTCCGACCTGATCAGATCGCTGAGCAGGCGGTTGCGCTCGGTGGTATCCCAGACAGTCGATATCATCTCGCCGTTGCCCAGGGGGATGTTTTTAGCGCTGATGTAAAACGGCCCCTCTCCGTCACGGGTGAAAGGAACGTCAACCCACTGCATGCGCTCCGGATCGCCGCTCGCGCAATCTTCCATAACACGGCGACGGATATTTTCACGTCGTTTCGGGTCTTCGTATACCACATCCCAGAATGAATCAGGGTTCTTGATCGCTTCCCGGGTCGTCCGGTAAATTTTCGGGAAATTATCGTTCATGTAGCGGAAATTTGCTTCGGGATATACTGTATTTACCGCGACGCCGACAGGGAGGTTGTCCAGAACGGTTTGGGTAAACTTCTCGCTTTCCCTCAATTGCTTTTCCACCATCCGGCGGTGCAGCGCTATACCGATGCTGTGCCCGAGCCCTTCCAAAAATTGAATCTGTTCGTAATCGAAAAAATCGATCCTTCGGTCAGCCAGGTGAATCAGCCCGATAATGTCCTCGCCTGCACGGAGCGGGATCAGGGCGATAGACTGATACCCGATACGTAGGCAATGGTTACGGGGATTCAGTCGGGGGTCCTCGTTATCCGGAATGTCCCGCAGTTCGTCGGCATTCTTGCACCAGGCGCTGCCGCCGGGAGTGAACAGGGGGTTGGACGGATCGCTATGTCCCGACAGCACCAGCCCGCAGGTGCATTCCAGGTTGACATGTCCCTCTCCATCCCGGTAGACATCACCGCATTCGTCGTGGGCGGCCAGTTTGTTTTCGGCGGCGATGAAGTCATCGGTGAACCCTTCAGCGGCATAATAGGGGTAGTCCACGCCGTCGCGCACGCGCATGCCGACCGCTTCAGCGCCCAGGTGTTCTTTTATCAGTGCAATGGTCTTTTGAATCGAATTATTCGAGGAAGGGGATTCATTAAGAGTTTTCAGCACGTTCATGGTCAGTTTTTCCCGCTCATTGGCGACTTTCCGGCCGGTAATATCCACGCAGGTGGCCAGCACTCTTTCCACACCACCGATTTCAATTTTTTTCAGGTGAACTTGTTCCCAGAATGTTCTGCCGCTGCCGGTTTTGCCCTTCCATTCGAAGACCTGCATTCCCTCGGCAGCGGCCCGGTGAATCAACTGCAGGGCATCGTCGCCGGAATACGGGGGGTCGGTCCAGAAATCGCCTTTTTGCAGTTCTTCCAGTGAATCGGCCTCATACAAGATCAACGCCATTTCGTTGGCGTCCAGTATTTCTCCTGTGTCTTTATCGTGTACCAGCAGCGCAACAGGTGATTGGGTGAACAGTTTCTTGAAACGTTCTTCACTTTTCCGCATGTTCAGCTGAGCCTGCTTTATTTCAACCAGCAGCCCGATGGTACGGGCGGAGGTTTGCAAACGGCTTTTTGCCATCTCGATAATATACGGCGGGCGGGTTAAATACTGTTCAGCGGCCCGACGGAGGTCCTCATCGCTCACCTGATAGGCATCGGCCAGTTCTTGTAATTTCCCGGTGTTTTGTGGCGGGTTGCCGTAGCCGAAATTGATGGCGCCTATCACATCTCCGTTCGCGAAAATAGGTGTTCCGTAGAGCCGTATCCCGCCGGCACACTCGATATCGACGGGTTCGCCGCGCTGCATGGCCTGTTTTGAGCAGTTTTCCCAGCACGATTCATGGCAGAGCCATTGCCCGGAAGCAAGAGCCTCGGCGTTATCGGGGGTGTTGCAAAGTTTTCGTGAGGCGTGATCCATCATCCGACACCATCCGGAGGCGAATATCCCGTAGGCATAATCACCGTTGGCCTCGTAAATCGCTGAGGAGGTTCCCAGCAGGTCCAGGTATTCCGAAGCGATGCGATGGATTTGCCCCTTTCTGATAAGCAGCGGGTGGGTCAGAATCACTCCTTTGATCGTATCGGGATCAAACTTTGGCCGGTCATACTGGCAGATGGCCGAACAAGGGTAATGCGGGAA
>PUNP01000980.1 GCA_003551785.1 Candidatus Brocadiaceae bacterium
ATGTCAGTGTGCCCAACCGGGCCTATGAGGAGTCGAGGTGTCCTTTGGATGTTTCGGAGGTTGGGATGGAGTTTTCCTTCACACGACCATCCCCTCAATCAGAAGTGTTTCTGGATAAGATGAAGCTGTTTTCAAACGAAATCGAAAACACGGCCTTATCCATATACGAAAACACGGAGCCTCTCTCCGGCCAGGTTCAACGTACAGAGGCAAGGCGCAGGTTGAATTGCACCTATTTAACGTCCTCCCACAAGTATTGGGAAAAGAGCTTTAATTTTATTAAACAGAATTCGGAACTCATCACCGGCCTTCTGAGCGAAGAGATCAAATCCAGCAAAAAAAACCTGGATAAGGAAATCGAAGCTGGCATTGATGAAGATACCGTGATATACCTCCAAGATTACATCAAAGAGAAGGAAAATGCATTAAAATTCCATAACAAGGATTTTGCCCCGGACGAATTTATTGACTATATGCAGCGTTTGTACAAAGGAGAGCTGTCAGCTATTGAGTTTATTCATTTCCTCCCGCGTTATCCTGGTATGAAATCCTGGGAAAATCCGTTGACAGAGTTGACAGACATGGTCGGTACTGAAGCATGGAGATCAGAACTGATTGAGCAGAGGTATATACCCATCCAGATTGCCGACATTATTGAAGAAAGCATGCGGTCAGTATTCCCGATGGGGCCGGCCAGGAAGTCTCCGGAACGCTATTATGTTTTCTCGGGGACGAGTCCGGGCGACGTGGGTTACCAGGGCGGGTCAATGCCGGATTTCCTGTTTCGTAATCCCGAGTTGCTGGATAAGGTGAATGAATGGCTGCAGGACGAAGGAAAATTGAACATAGGTTATCGATTGCTCCCAAAATCCGTGAGCAAGGAGCATAAAGATTTATATGCACTCCGACTGGTTGATACAAGCAGAAGGAATGCAGTGGAAGTCAGCATCGCTGACGTTGGTTTTGGCATAAGCCAACTGCTCCCATTTATAGTCCATTCACTCACGGCAAGGAATCAGACCATCTCCATCGAACAGCCGGAAGTGCATATCCACCCGCGTCTGCAGGCAAGTCTCGGCAGTTTACTTGCTGAAAGTGCCAAGGAGCAGAACAACCAGATTTTGGTTGAGACCCACAGTGAACACCTCATACTGAGATTGCAGCGCCTGATCCGTTACAAAGAGCTCAAGCCGGAGGATGTGTCTATTCTTTATGTCAGGCGGGGAAAAGAGGGGAGCGAAGTTCAGCAGCTTAGAATGGACGAAGAGGGGTTCTTTATCGATGAATGGCCGGGCGGCTTCTTCCCCGAGCGTTTGAAAGAGCTGATTTAGCCACACAGGGCAAAAAAAATGATAATAAGCTTGGTTGTGGATCCCAACTGCTTTGAGAAGTCCCGCATCGAGGATCCTATCCTATATTCGGAAGCACGTATGCTACTTGGCTGCATTCAGCAGAACGGCCTGCTTCTGTTTGATCCCCACGGCAAGCTTTCCGGGGGGCTTCGGGAGCGCCTCGAAGCGATGCATATAAGATACCGACAGCATATTTGGATAATGTTCGAAGAAATCCTGAAAAAGGGCAGCCGATGGGCGTTTGAAGTTAAGCCGGACAGCATAAGAGAAAACAGTACAGAGACAGAGATGGTTTTCGCAGTTGCCAGCGAGGCATCCGCCGATGCCGTCGTGGTCGATAGGGATTACCGAAACAGAATGCTGCAGGTTCCCGAAGTATCGTACGAGATCGTTCAGCTTGCGACTTATTCTTACAGCCGCATAGAGACTGAGCGCAGGAGATATTTCCAGAATCTGCCATCGCTTCATCGTCTGGAACATAAAGACGCGGAACAGGCTGTTATGCGCATCGTCAAGTTTGCGAAAAGACTTTGTTTCTATGACAGATACATTGGTACGGGGAAAAACATTGAAGCGTTCAGGCGCGGGATTGACTACATACTGGGCCTCTGGAAGAGACACGGCTGGCGATATGGCGAAAACGGGGAAGTAAAGATTATAACGAGTCCGCCGAAACCAATCCGTTCTGATGAAAGTAAACATGCGAAAGAAGAAAAACAACAGGAGAACCGTGAAGCGATACAGAAAGTCAAAGAAAAACTGGTATACCCTCTGCGGAGCAAATACAGCGAGTTATACATAGAATTCATAAGTAGCAATCCTGGAGACAAACGTAATCATGCCCGGTTTCTTCAGACGGACAAAGCGACCATACTTTTTGAAGGTGGCTTTGACCTTTTCGAAAGGGGACGAGGCCCGCTTAGATTCAAGGATAACCTATTGAAATTTCACAATGTAGACAGCAGGCATCTCGAAGAATACCTTGAATGAAAAGCATTCATTAACTCGGGGCGGATGAGACTGAACGGCAAAGAGAAAGGGTTGAGGGGTTGCTCGGGAAGATGAAGGGGAGAAAGCTATGAAGTCATGTACATTAAAATCCGAAATCCGGGGACAGTCCAAATCCGGGGACAGTATGCGGTTTTTCTGTGTTCTGGCTTCGGGGCGGCTCTCGATAGCTTTTGGTGTAAAGCACCGTATCAAAAAGCGCACGGTCCTTCCTTCACATCCAAGCTTAATGGTTGTTTTTTTTGACCACTAAAACGCGATGTAAGGCCCATCTTGAACAGTTGTGAGCGGTTTTCAAAAACGCGGTCCTTATAAAACAAGGACTTACGACATTTTTTGCGCGGGAAAACGCAAAAGGTAGTGCCAACCGTGTTTTGGCTATTGCTTTTATTGACGTCGTTCTCTTGACGCAGATAGTGTTTTTATGTATAAT
>PUNP01000997.1 GCA_003551785.1 Candidatus Brocadiaceae bacterium
CATGCGTATAGCCTCCGAGACAACTGCCGGATTGGCCGGGTCGGTTTTGGGCGGCGGCCTGCTCCGCCTCTTGGGCTCCCTGGGATTTGAAGGTTTCGGTATATACCGGCGCTATTTCCTCGTGATGCTGGTAGTTCTGTTCACACTATCCATAGTTGTCAGTAGAATCAAACACTGAAACCCCCGGGGATTCTTTGAAAAGTATTGACATTAGACTGCAAAAGTGGATAATATTAATGATAATTCAGGTATGCACAAAGGTTAAACTTTTTGTCCGGGTTTATTGCATTAGTAACCTGTGCAGTGTGTTCATGGGATTTTAAAAAACCCACCCTTTTAGCCGAATCTTTGTAGTAATTCAAAAAAAACCGGTTCGGCTTGATTCCTTTTTCCGGAAGGTCGGGCATCTGAATAGGATCGTGGTATCTTTCTTCATGTCCTTCGGCCCAGTAAATAACATCAGTTTTGAGTTGATATCCCACTTTCCCTTTTTCTTCTTCCTCCGGGTCTCCATCAACTATCTCCAAAAAACCAAATTCTCGCAGTAACTTGAACAAATCACGTATTAGCTGATTCATCTCAGGCGATTTGAGTGAATGGGAGAACTCTGCCCCCAGATATTTGCCGGTGTTTTTTTTACTCGACGTAATAAAGCATCTAATCTGGTTTTGGTCCGTCCTTGTTATCCCGTCATCTTGACAAGGATAAAAAACACTGGATTTTTCCAGTTCCCACAACTTATTATGCCCATCAAACTGCCACTCGGATTTTACAAGGTCTCTGGCTTCATGCAACAATTTCTCCTGATACTCTTCAAAAAGCACATCAGCATTTACAGCTAGATCTTTTCGGAAAATGTCGAGGAAGGTTGTTGCCACACGTAAACGCTGCTCCGGTTCAGCATCCGCTAGTTTCTTATGAAATAAACGCCAAATACCATTATCGCAGCATAGTTCTTCAAGCCTATGATATTTGATTTTAAGCAGCCCTGTCTGCTCCAGGTTTGGGGTAAGTATCCTCCATCCCCGTTTATTATCGCAAATAATCCTATAAGCGATCATTTCTCGAAACTTTTTTTTTGTCTTTTCAATGAGTGCCTTCGGCAAATCCTTACCTTCGAAACTTACCTGTTTTGAATAAGTGCTCAGTGGCATATCCATAGTGGTAAATACCGCTTCCACCAGTTGATTAAAAGATAAACCATCATCACCTGCCTTCTTTATGCACTGGTAAATAACAGAGCGCAAAAACCCTGTTTCGATGAAGTCATTAAAATGACCGGCCTGAAGGGCTGTCTTTTGGCGATTGTCAGTAAAACTCAGGAGTTTTTTTGCCTTGTCACTGACATCGAGATTATGCAGGTGATGTATTGCGAACAAAGAAAGGATAGTAACGGCCAGATTCCTGTCCTCGCTTCCAAGTATTGACAGCTTAGTGAAATCCGAATTACGGGACAAGCTGTACGACACCCCGCAATTAAGGCAAAACCTAAATGGAGCCTTAATGTGTGAGATTTTCTTCACTTTTGCGCTGTGTTTTGAAGAGGTGGTATTTGATAAAAAAACAGGTTCTGGTAAATATTTAAGCCGGTTCCTCTTTATCTCGCCACTCTTTTCAATCCATGTTTCAGGTATGCGATCTTTGAACTCACTGGAATGCCTTTTAGGCCAAGGGTTCGTTGTGCTTAAATATAAAAAACCAGGCTTCATACCTTTTTGGGGTGGCTTTCTGTTGTTATATTGACGAGGCGTGTAACGTTTGGCCCCAGCACTGCCTTCTGACCAAACAGAATAATACCCCTGCCCGCACTCTCTGCAAAAATTCAAAGGGTATAGTTTTTTATCCGGATCACCGGGAACATGCTGACGGCATTCAAGAGAGAGGTAGCGATCCTTCTCATTATCCAAAGATGCATAGACGGTATCTGCACCACTGATAAACTGGTGCAAACGAAAGACAAATGTAGGGTGCTCCGCTCTGGTGTTATATATTTTGAATCCAGCCATTAACGTATCTTCAATAGCTTTTAAACAAAGGGCTGTGCCTTCTCCGGTAATTTCTGAAAGAACCGATGATACACTTTTATGGCCTTTTATAGGTTGAGGGGGTTGACGAACAAGCCGAACGCTCGCTCCTTCTTGGTCCTCTCTGACCCCTAACTGAGATTCTATCCAGGAAGCGAGAGGGTCTATCACAAAGTTTTCGAAATCAGTAGGTGGCGGTTCATTTAATCGGGCCTTCAGTGCTGAAATCTGCTTAACATCCTGAAAGTCATAGGCTTTTGTAACTCGCCGAAGACTTTCGCCAATGACATTATCCGGATGGATTTCCGACCCAAAAATGAGTGAAGCTGCCTCACTGATTTTTTCCTGCTGTTGTTTCCAAGTATCCGCTCCACTGGCCAAGGTGGCAGAGGTGCCTACACATTGCAGATTGTCAGCTTTCAAAGTCTCACGGGTTCTTCGCACCAGCATAGCCATATCCGCACCCTGCTTGCCGCGGTAGTTATGCAGTTCATCAATGACAAGAAAACGCAAACCTTCTGCGGCACTAATCAGATCAGCCTCTTTAGGACGGGTCAACATAAGCTCCAGCATTACATAATTAGTCAGAAGTATGTCCGGAGGGTTTTTTATGATTTTCTGCTTGTTGGTTTCCTGGCCGGTATATTTGGCAAACGTGAGAAGTGGAGATTTCTTAGCATAATAACCCGTGTTCAAAAACTTATCCAGCTCTTCGGCCTGGCTGTTGACCAAGGCATTCATTGGGTAAACTAAAATAGCTTTTAATC
>PUNP01000352.1 GCA_003551785.1 Candidatus Brocadiaceae bacterium
AAAATCACTTGCTCTTTTTTTCTGCATTTCAGGATAACCTTCACGACATAGTCCGGCACATGATGCCCATCGGCAATGAACAGTGCAGCAAGTCGATCTTCAGCGAGCCCCGCCAAAAACTGATTGTGATGTCTGTCCACTTCATTCGGCATCCCGTTTCCAAGATGGGTAATGGCCCTGGCCCCGGCATCAGCCAGGCGGCTCAAATCATCATAAGCAGCCATTTGATGGCCTAAAGAGACAATTATGCCCCGCTTTGTCAACTTTTCAGTGAACTCGGCGGCCCCCGGGAGTTCAGCCGCCACAGTCACCATGCGTATATGCCCCCTGGCCCATTCCTGCATTTGATCAAAAAAATCCAACGACACGCCCCGCACCCAATCAGGATTATGTGCCCCCACGGCCCCCGGCATATTTGACAAGAAAGGGCCTTCGGCATGTATACCGGGGAGGCTTCCGGCAAACTCGGTGGCCTCAACAACATCGGCCAAAATGTTCAGATTCCGTTTGTAAACCGACTCATGGGCTGTGACAACAGTAGGCAAAAAAGCTGCAGTACCATGGCTGAGCAGCTTCTGACAGCCCTCAGCACAAGCATCGGGAGTCAATTGAGAACTGGAAAAATCTACGCCCTTGTGTCCATTGACCTGCAAATCTACAAAACCATAAAATTTCATGAAAATCCTCACCACCCGCAGTTAGGTATGGGCTACAATAAGGTACAAAATATGAGAAATTCAGTGAGTGGTTCACTGAGTACATACCAAAATATCATTTTTTTACATGAAATATTATAGGAGAAATTGCGATAACGTTCAAGGACAATTTATGATTAGAGGAACTCGCGCTGTGAAGTTCCATGCGTTTTCAAAGATTTCACTCTAAAAATTTGGCGCCTGTCGGCGCGGTTCGTTGCAGCATTCAAAAAAGGATAAATTCGGGACCAGGCTCAGTTATCTTCAAAATACTTCGCCACCTTTTCCGCACAGCGCATGCCGTCGGCAATAGCATGCACAACTAAACTGGCACCGCGCCACATATCACCGGAGACAAATACACCCTCCTTGCTGGTCATCCAGTTTTCGTCACGTTTAAGGAAACCTCGCTGGTCTCTGTCAAGCTCCAGCCCTTCTACCAGCTTAGTTTCTGCGGGACCGACGAACCCCATAGCGAGCAGTATCAAATCAGCATTTATAGTGAACTCTGCGCCCTCGATTTCCCGTGGACAGGCTTTTCCTACGCTGTCTTCATCTTGCACCCACTCCACTTCCGCGCAATGAAGTCCTTTGACGTTGCCTTCTTTATCGCCCGTAAATTTTTTGGTAATGATTGACCATCGCCGCTCTACGCCCTCTTTATGGCTGCTCGAAGTGCGCAGTTTTTTCGGCCAGAGCGGCCATGGTGTATCCGGAGAACGCTCCGCCGGCGGTTTGGGGAGTATCTCGAACTGAGTCACGGATACCGCTCCCTGCCTGTTGGCGGTGCCGACACAATCGCTTCCGGTATCGCCGCCGCCTATCACTACGACTCGCTTGTTTTCAGCTGATATATCATCTCCTGCAATCGGTTCGCCCGCTATACGTTTGTTCTGCTGAGTGAGGAAATCCATCGCGAAGTGTATATTATTGAGTTCTCTTCCCGGCACATCCAGATCACGGGGAGTCCGGGCACCTCCGGCAATAACAATAGCATCAAATCGTCCGGCAAGATAGCGCTGGGAGACATCCTCCCCCCCCTTGACACCGCATTCAAAAACAACTCCCTCCTCTTCCATCAGCCGCAGACGCCGGTCGATGACCCATTTTTCAAGTTTGAAATCAGGAATACCGTAGCGCAAAATACCGCCTGGCTGCACATCCGTCTCATAAACAGTAACACTGAAACCGGCCTGATTAAGTATATCGGCACACGCCAGTCCGGCGGGACCGGAACCCAGGACGGCAATCTTTTCGCCACGTCTTTTTTCGGGCACGCGCGGCTTCACATAGCCCCGCCCCCAGCCCTCTTCGATGATAGCCAGTTCGATTTTACATATATTGACCGGATCATCATTTATGCCCAGAACACACGCACTCTCGCACGGAGCCGGGCATACTCTGCCCGTGAATTCCGGGTAGCAATTGGTACTGTGAAGGATTTCCAAAGCCTCATGCCACTTTCCCTCATAAACTAAACTGTTGAACTCGGGCGGTATATTATTCAGCGGACATCCGGCCTGAGAGGCGTGACAGAACGGCACTCCGCAATCCATACAGCGCGCCGCCTGGCGTCGTATCTCGAATTCCCCCAGCGGCAGTTCAACGGCATCGTAATCCTTCAGCCGCTCAATCACAGGGCGGTAAGGAGCGTCCTGGCGGTCATATTCCATAAAACCACGTTCTTTGTCTTTCATCTGCAATGTGTTTTCCACCTTACACTCTCCTTTATGTTTTAACTGTTCTCCACTTCGGCACGCTCCGTCTCCAAATCTTCCTTACTCATCTCTCCGAGCACCCTTTTATATTCCATGGGGAACACCTTGACAAAATGCGGCAGCCGGTCTTCCCAGTTATCCAGTATATCAGAAGCTCGTTTACTGCCGGTATACTCACGATGTTTACCAATTAAATTTTTCAGCAGACTCAGGTCTTCCGAATTTTTCACTATCTCCAAATCAACCATATCCAGATTGCACTTATCATCAAAAAGTCCTGTTCGATCATAGACATAAGCAATACCACCGCTCATCCCGGCGGCGAAATTGACACCGGTATCTCCGAGCACGACAACGGTACCACCGGTCATATATTC
>PUNP01000986.1 GCA_003551785.1 Candidatus Brocadiaceae bacterium
AGGATAGGGGGCGTACAAATAGGATTCGTAAAGCCGGCAGGAGATGGCGGCAAAACGGTTCTGGACAAACTTGGCTTTTTGACAGTGCAGCCAGATCAGGTAAAGGCTGCGGATCAGGAAGACGG
This sequence comes from Candidatus Brocadiaceae bacterium, assembly GCA_003551785.1. The sequence goes on from PUNP01000986.1 coordinate 126, forward strand.
TGAACAGGGCAATCCCACCGTAAATTAATAATGATTGGGGAGTTGTTATTCCGGCCCATTCGAGGAGCGGGCCGAGATGCGCGTTCTCGAAAAGAAAGTCGGGATCGGCGACAGCGGCGGCGAAGAGCGGCACCATGCCGATGCCGACTAGTTCAAAACCGGTGCCGATAAGCATGCATATGAATAAGAGGAAAAGCTTCCAGCGGTCGGCGGCGGGAAGCAGCGCCAGCAGTTTTTTTAATGGTTCAAGCATAGGTGTGGTTATGATTCTTTTATTGTTAACCGCGGATAATGCGGATTCACGCGGAAGGGAACAGGAAGGCGGGGAGACAACTTTTTGGAAAAAGTTTCTCTAATCCCACGGGTTAAATATCCGCAGTCCCGAAATTGAACAGAAATCCTGGACATTTCTGGTTACCAATATTGCCTCAAGCTCCTGAGCAGACGCCGCAATTATGGCATCTGGTATTTTCGTTGAGTATGATTGGCGCAACCGGATGGTACGGTCAACGATGCGATGTGTAACTGCGATCTCTTCCAGTTCTTCTGTAACAACAGTTAATGCAAGTTCTTCTTCGTTGGTCAACTCAGGGTAGCCAAAAAGTTCAATTCTGGTTATAGCAGAGAAAGCAGCCAGCTCTGCTAGAGTGGCCTGGTGTAGTACATCAATAGCTGGAGGACTGCCTGCCACAGCCTCTATTATGATGTTGGTATCGAGCAGATAACGCATATTCTACCGCCATTCTGAGCGTATTTTACGTTGCCATTCAACTGAGTCGCTGCGTAGTTTAAGCTTGCCAAGCTGTGCTTGAATGACAGGCCATTTCGGGCGTTTCTTTTCCGGCGCATCCAGAAGAGTAATCAGAACATGTGCGTTTTGCGGTAACTTTGTCAGCTCTGAACTTTTGATCCGACCGTTTTCGATGTCAGCCTCTATGGTTTTATACATGATAATACCTCGAATCTATGTTTTAACAATATCGGGGTCTGTCCCTGCTAATTACTCGTAACCTATTGCGCTGCAACAACCATATTTTGAAATTATGTTGTTAGGGCAAAATTTCTTGCGGGCGTTTTTGAATTTAACTAATTGGCGCTTTCGCTTATTGAATTTTAACCACTTATCTTCACTAATCTGCACTGATGGGGAATGATTTTTAGCCACGAAAAACAAAAAAAGTCACAAAAAATGAACGGATTGAAACGAAGTGCACGAAGATATGATTTATTGTTTTTTCTGCTCCCTTACTTTTTTTCAACCACAGATTACGCAGAATATGCGGAAAGGGGGCAGGACACTGTTAATTATGGCAACTGACTGAAGCAGTGGCGGGAACGCAGTAAGTCTTACCAGATGGTCTGGACTTCGTATTCTTTGATGTGTCTGTCACGAGTGATCAGGGTCAGATCTTCGCACTGGGCTTGGCTGACAAGCAGGCGGTCGAATGGGTCTTTGTGGATGTGAGGCAATGTCTCAAGCTGCCAAATGTGCGATGTCTCAATCTTTATTAGCGTGAGATCATTTGCACAGCCGGCTTCCTGCCATAGTTCGTTCAACGGGAGCTCCAGGGTCAGCTTGCCCAAATCACATTTGATTTGCATTTCCCACAAACTTGCAGTGCTCAGCCATAGCTCGTTCGATCCATCGAGGATAGTTTCTTTAGCTCTTGAAGAGAGTTTTTCCGGGGACGATGCCATCCAGATGAAGACATGTGTGTCAAGTAAATACTTCATGTGTCTTCTCCCAGCCAAAACGAGTCGGACAGTTCATCGTCGAAGTCTTCAGTCATTAAGACTTTGCCCTCGCACATGCCAACTTTTCTATTGGAGATCTTGCCTTTGTCTTTTGGCTGGAATACCACAAGGACCTCTGCCTCTCCGGTGTCAATGGATTCTGGGACATCCAGGTCAAAATGAAGCTTGTGATTGCTCGGGATAAAAACTCTTTGTTTAACAGTTTCCATAATATCAACCCTCTCTAGATAAAATTTAAGATTCCGAGGGGGAACCATGCCACAATTTACTATAGCACCCTTGGTTTAGATATAAAGTTTTCCAGTTGGTTGCACACAGGGGAGCCGGGCAGGGGGAGCCGGGTCCTTTAATTTCACTTTATAAACTCGATTGACTGACTGACTCGCAGCCACGAATGGACGCGAAGATTTTTTTATAGCCACAAAAAACACCCGACTCCGCAAAGCCTTCCGCCTTCGAAACTCCGGCGTGATAAAACGTCGCGGCATGCAAAAAGTCACAAAAAATTATGAACAGAAAGCTGAACATTACACGAGGATATCTTATTTTCAACCACGAAATACACGAAAAAGACGAAAAGGGCTGCATTTTGAACCACGAATGAACACTAATGTACACGAATAGGCACAATTTAACAGAAGCTCGCCTGACCACATTCATGTGGGACCAGATTGTAAGCTAAGTGGCATCAGGCAGGCGAAGGACGCAAGGCTTTTTAACCACTATGCGTGCTGCTTTACATAACGGATCAGTGAATCAGACATGTGAAATCCACAGCGTTGTAAATCATCAACCACTCGGTCAAGGTCTTCTATCAGCTCTTTTTGGTATGTCGCCATCAATATGCCCAGCGTCCCCGATAGTGCAAGCCCCAGCTCACGGGCAACATTTCGCGCAGCTAAAT
>PUNP01000145.1 GCA_003551785.1 Candidatus Brocadiaceae bacterium
ATGCTTAAAGCTCGCAACGCTATCCGTAAGTAACGTGGTATAATGTTGATATGCTATACACTAATAAAGCCAACATAGAAAGGTATCTTTTAATTGAGATTGATAATTCTTTCAACGCTCAGATAGATAGCTGGATTGAAGCTATGAGTCGGCACATCGACAATCGAACCAGTCGTCGGTTTGGTGAGTATGATGTAGAAACAAGGGTGTATGACGGTAATAATACCAGTCATTTATTAGTAGATGATTTTTATGAGTTAGATACAGTGGAAGTTGATGGTGTTGCTTTTGATGTTGTAGCCCAGCCATATAACGTCACACCACAGTGGAAACTCGTATCAAAAGACGACCGCTTTACTAGAGGTGTTGCCAACGTAGAGGTCACAGGTCGGTTTGGCTACGGCTCTATCCCAGAAGACATAGAACACGCCTGTACTGTTCTCGTGGCTGGTATCATCAACGCCCAAACACAACAAGAGGGTGAGATAGCGTCTGAGAAGATTGGTGACTACCAAGTGAGCTATCGAAGTGAAGAACACAAGACCGACACCGAAATGGCACTAGCTATCGTGAAGCGGTATGCGAAGCCAGTATTATGATCAGCAAGTTTTTTACACGACCAGTAGAGATAGCTCGGTCAGTTTGGCTGGTAGATGAAGGTATAGAGTATAGTGAGTATCAGACAGTTGAAACGACCAGAGGTCACTTACAACAAGCTTCACCAGAGCAGGTGATGAACCTAGCCAACCGTATGACACTGACACATATCGTGTGGCTACCATGTACTACTGATGTTGAGGTAGGTGATACGATCACTATAAACGACCATACCTATAGTGTGCGGAGCATTAAGAATAACTGCCTAGTCGGCTCACAGAATAACAAGCACCTACAAGTGCTAGTAGAACAACATGAAAGTACATCTGGACACTCAGGCTCTTGAGCAAGCTATTAGACGTAATCCTCAGGTGGTTAAAGACCAAGTGGGGATATTCCTTGCCCGTGGTCGCTCGATGTACATGCGGTCAATCAATCAGGCTCCGTGGCGAGTAGGGGGCTCAGGTGGTGGTGTGCCGATTGATATAGGAAACCTTAAAGGCTCCCACCGTGAGTCTATGTCACCATGGCAGTGGCGAGTTGATGTAAGCGAACAACAAGCTCCGTATGCAATGTATGTCCATGACGGTACTCGTAAGATGGGCTCTCGCCCGTGGCTTGATTACGCAGTTGAGAGTAATGAACGCACACTAGAGCAACACCAGAAGACAATGCTTGACGCTATCATCGGCGACATGGCTCGGTAGTGTATAATAGAGATATGCAAAAACTTGTTTTAGATAAATTAACAGAGACACTAGAGGCAGTTCCAGAAGTGAGGGCTGTCTATCCACCGCTATTTGAGGGGAGTATAGAAACCTATCCAAGTGTCATTATTGCACCCGACTCTTTTTCTAATACGTTCGCCTCGACAGGCACCAACCGCAAGTCATACCAATATCAAATGTGGGTGATGGTGCAAGCGACTAAAGATAAAACCGCTTCTGATATTATGAAAGACACACTGCTGGTTGTGTCAGATGCGGTGGTTAAAAAGCTAGACAAAGATTGGAACGGGGGAGCAGTAGAGGGGCATAGACTCTGGTTTAGAACGTCAGCAGGCTTGATGGGGTACGCTACAGAGGATGTCGGCAAGGTGGTGTGGCAACAGTTCACTGTCTTAGCTGAGATTGAAACCAGTGTGGTATAATTACCCTAGCACATCCATACTCACAAATGTGCATTATCAAGTAATTATTAACTATGTCTGAGACATTTATAGGACGACAAATCAGCTTCGGTGTTGCGGTTGAAGGAGACCGTGGTACTGCCGAAGCGACCGCTGCCCACTGGGTACAGAAAACCACTGCCGACGTAATTCCACAGGTGGAGACTGTTATTGACGACAGTACCTTTGGTCGGCTAGAAGATGCTGCACGTTCACGCACAGTACGAAAATGGAACGAGGGACAGTTGGCTGGAGTACTTCACGCTGATGTAGCAGGGTACTTCTTCACTAACATTTATGGTGGTGTTGACAGTAATCAACTCGCTACTGGAGTACATGAGCATGACTTTAGCCTACAGCAAACTATTACTCACCCGACACTGACGCTGTTTGTAAAAGACGCTGATGTGCGTAACACGAAGATCGCCAACGGTGTAGTGTCACAGTTTGAGATTCAAGCCAGCACTGATGACTACGTGCGGTACACGGCTGACTTCATTGGTAAACAAGAGGAAGCGTCAAATGATACACCAACTCTAACAATAGAGAATGACTGGGTATCACGTGATATCACCTTGAAGTTTGCCGTTACTGAGGGTGGGCTAACAGGTGCAGACGCGGTAGATGCTAAAGAGCTAACACTCACATGGAACGCTAACGCTGAGGCAGACTTTGTGTTCGGTGACTACTCGCCAGCAAACGTACACAACAAGCAATTATCAATCGAAGGCTCATTCACCCGAAACTATGTAGACCAAACTTTTGAAGACCTATACAAATCAAAAGAGTCACGGTATATGTTGGTTGACATTATCGGAGAAGAAAATCTTGGCGGGGCTAATAACCCACAACTTACTCTCAAAGGCTACCGAGTAGAGATAACTGACTGGTCACGTTCTAGTGCAGGTAATGACCTAGTAACTGAAGATGTGTCATTCAAGTTGTTCTATAACCCAACTGACGAAGCACAGTCTGAGGTTAGTTTAGTAAACAAGACTGAGGAGTACGTAGTAACTGG
>PUNP01000885.1 GCA_003551785.1 Candidatus Brocadiaceae bacterium
GGGTTTGAGGAACCTTTCGAGAGAGAAAAACAACCGCTTGATATAAGGTGTATAAAAATGCTGTCTACAAAAATCTCAGATTTAACAGTTGAAGAGTTTAAGGAACTTGTACGGGATACTGTTGTGCAAACACTTCAAGAGATGCCTGGCGATCCTGATGAAGGTTTGGAATTACGTGAAGATTTTGAGCAAGAACTTCGACGTTCGCTTGAAACTGACCAGGAGGAAATCCCGAAAACTTCTGCAGAAATAATCGCCGAAAAACGGGGGTTAAAGTGGTGAGTTATTCCGTGGAATTCACAGGCGAGGCTGAAGCAGATTTGGATCGTCTGGATGCACAAGTCATGCAACGTGTTCTCAAGAAGATGCGCTGGATGGCCGATAATTACGAGTCAATCGCTCCGGAAACTCTGACCGGACAATGGCAGGGGGCATACAAATTACGTGTGGGTGATTATAGGGTGATCTACACATGCGACGAGTCACGAAAAGGGATTATAATTCGTTTTGTCAAACATCGACGTGAAGTTTATAAAAACCCATAAAAGGACTGTAATAACCCCGTTTGAGTCGTGGTTCACTGAGCATCTCCCTCTGAATATAAGAGCACCACGGCCGATGTCTCGATCGCTTCACCCTTTCCAACGGCGCCGAGTCCCTCTTTCGTTCGGGCTTTGACGCTGACCTGGTCAATCTTCAAATCGAGCAGGCGAGCGATGTTCGCTCTGATTTTTTGCTTGACATCGCCGAGACGGGGTTGTTCCGCGATGATATTGATGTCGATGTTGCGAACCATGTATCCGTTGGCAACCAGTTTTGTCCAGACGTGATTCAGCAAATCCGTGCTGTCTGCATCTTTCCACTTCGGGTCGCTGTCGGAGAAGAACTCACCGTAAGTTCTCAGTGAACCACACTGATGATGAAGTAACGGGCTTCACTGAGGCATCCAAGTGAAAATGTATCTTATCACTAATGCAGTTCGAGTTCAAACTTTCTACCTCGCTCTCGGGCTTTAAATCGTAAAACTCAAAACTTTTCCAATTTATCGGTTATGATTTCTTTTGCTTGTTTGCCTGCATTTGTTCTCGTACTGATAGCGGTTCTGGTGCATTAACAATGAGTTCCGGCTGGAGGTTCCATTTACGGATTTCAGCGGCCGCTGATTGTTTGAGGTAATTAGTGTTTTTTTCCTCACAAAGCCCCGTTTTGAGATTGATAACGGCCTCGAAATTTGGTGAATCGAACGTTGTTTTAATCATTTCAGCGGCATTAAATCGCAGTTCACAGGCTCCCCATCTCCGATTCGCTGAGCTGCACGGTAAAAATTCAACACAGGAACCGCCTTTCAGGCGGGGTATCAATAATCAAGACTTTCTAAATATAGTGGTTCTTTCCGCTTTTTTTTATGGATTCAGCCGGAGTGCCGGTGGTTCAGATGCAAGGCGCAGTGAGAAGGCTGAAAGAAGCCTGGCTTATGTATTGCACGCATCCTGCGTGCTCTTGACAGGCAAGATGCCTGTCTTACTTTCCGCCTGATTGCGTAAATCTGCTTTGGAAAGCTGTACTTGCAGTGATTGAAGTGTGATTTTTTTCTTGTCATACCTTCGATTTTATTTTTCTTACGTTGATTTTTTTTTTGATTTTTTTTGATTTTTTTTTTTTTGATTCATTTTCGTTCCCGATTATATTTCTTCAAAAACCCTCCCAAACGCACTTTTCAACCGCTTTTAAGCTTTTTTTTTTGGTCGAATCATTTATTATATTCCGTGGGCTGCTTGACGGTTAAACGCTATATAATTTGACTAATTTCCTAATTTCAATTAAAATATAATGAGTAATTAGGAAGGTAGTTTCTTTTCCCTTTTTTATGGAGGAGCGTACAAATGTTACGCAAATTTTTTACGTTAATTGAGTTGTTGGTAGTTATCGCTATTATCGCGATATTGGCGGCTATGTTGATGCCTGCTCTGGCCCGTGCACGGGCAGAGGCAAGGAAAGTGTCCTGTGCGAGTAACGTTCGCCAGGTGGGACTCGGGTTTGCGATGTATGCAAACCAGCGTGGTGAGAGATTGCCCGGAACCGATATTAGTGATGATTACAAATCCGATGTCACTTCCGGTGATCTTTTTTATGATGGACTGGTGGATAATGGCTACGTTGATAACGTTGAGCTTTTCAATTGCCCGGCCAACTCACTGTCAACTGTTCATTTGACGGGTGAAGATGCAGATGAGAATTCGGTACGGTATTATATGGACATTTCGATTCCCGCTCGGCGCCATGCAATGCGGGCCATTTATGCCGATATGGGTGAGTCTGGAAGTGAGAACTTTCAAGATAACCATGGCAGCGACGGTGTGAACGTGCTGTTCAATGACGTTTCCGTACAATTTGTTCGTCCGAATAGCGATGATACTATCGAAAACCCGTATATAAGTGATGATGAAGATATATATGGCGATGATGGTGAAGATCATGATGAAGATGCATATATTCGTTATGATGGCGATCGTTAATTATTAGATAGATAGATAGATAGATGTTGTAGAAAAAAGCGTATTGTTAATAGCAATGCGCTTTTTTATTATATATCCGGGTTAAAACTCGCATGTATTTGCAAGTTTTCAGTGAACAACGTATAATCGCCACCGTGTAATGTATGACAGGCATCTTGCCTGTCAAGAGCACGCAGGGATGCGTGCGATACGTAAGACAGGCATCTTGCCTGTCAAGAGCACGCAGGGATGCGTGCGATACGTAAGACAGGCATCTTGCCTGTCAA
>PUNP01000454.1 GCA_003551785.1 Candidatus Brocadiaceae bacterium
CAAGTTTCTTGACAATAATTTTATCAGCCATCCCCCGCCCCATCGCCGTTTGGCGTCTATCAACAGAAATAAGAACAGGCCCGCCTAAAAGCTGTGAACTGATTCTCGAGATAACTTTCCCCTTGCGGATGCCTAACCCTTCAAGACGTCTCACCATACCATGTCCGCAATCGAATTTTACAACTTCGGCTTTTTCTCCTTTTTTTAAATCCACCAGACTGATCGTCACTGTTCTAACCTCCTAGTAATCGATAACCATCATGTGAAAATCAAATTGTTGGTAAAAACCAACATGGAAAACAAAAGAAAACAAAAAAACAGCCTTTTCCTTTTGACGTTGAGTTATATCCTGCACATTAAACTTTATTTGTCAAAAAGTCTTTAAAATTTTCGAGCCATCCCGAGCTTTTCTCCGATTTTTCCTCGACGAATTCAAGAAAATCAGCCAGCCTCTCTGAAACTTCCTGATCCAGAGCATGTTCCATGCGGCAGGCGTTATCATCCGCCGTTCTTACATCGAGCAGCAAAATCGACGTCATAAACCGTCGGATAAGGCGATGCTTTCTGTTGATTTCCTCAGCTGTTTTCCGTCCCGCTTCGGTAACCGTAGCCGCCTGGTAAGGCTGATAATTTACAAAATCCTTATCACATAAACTTTGAAGTGCCGAGGAGACTGTCGATTTATGCACCCCTACGGTATCAGCTATATCCTGTACATGTGCATGTCCCTCTTTACCCTCAAGCTTCCAAACCGCCTCGAGGTAATCTTCCAATTTACCGCTTAATTTGATTTCACCCATATTTTCATCTCTTATCAAAACGCAAGTTTGCCTGCTCTAACAATTTTAACTTTTTTGCGTTGAAGAGTCAAATGGCGGTCTTTTCCAACTTGGAATGAGGGGGGGGCTGTGCCACCGAAAATGTCGTGAACAAGGGAATTAACGCCTTAAATGCTTTGTTTTGTTTACATTTGCTAAAAAATCAGTTATGATTAATTTTTCCGCCCATCATTATACCCCCGAGCTGCTTACTGAAGCATATCATATTAACGAAGTTCCTTGGGAAGAGGATATAACCGTTCTGATCGATGCTGCTCTGCGAGGACTCGGCACCGGGGCTTGCGGGCCTGACACTTTGCCGGAATATTTAGTCACACCGGGCGAATATACTTTAAGTTATGTCATAAAACCGCTATAATGCTTATGTGCAGATTCAAAGCGCATGCCTATTCGGTATTGTAAATGGAGGTTAAAATAGTGAAATACATCGAAGAAACAGGGATAGTCAAATCAGTAGAGAAAGGTAGTTCGACTATACGACTCGATAATGAGTCGAAAGAGGAATGCGGCAGCTGCTGCGCTTGTTCAGCCTTCAGCGGCGGGTTGCCTGAAATAGAGGTAGCACAGGATAATTTTGAAGTGGGGGAGCGGGTAAAGGTCACTATCCCGCGTGCTAACCCTTATTGGAGTATTTTCTTTGTTTTTGTCTTTCCATTAGTCCTGCTGATGGGCGGAATTATTATAGGACAACATCTAGAGGGTGATCCCCGATTAGGTGCGAGAGCGGCTGGAGGTGGCATAATTGGACTTGTCACAGCGATGGTCGTAGCCTGGCTCGCTAATAAAATTTTATCACCGGATGATGAACCTAAGGCCGAAAAATTGACACAATAGTGAAAATAACTCGTTAACCCGAACATTTCATTCGTTTTCAGTGGTGCTTCTGTAGCAAAGTCAACTGTTGAGTTGGTCTGCTGTTAAGCAACGACACCGTTCTGTCGTTTTACTTCTTATTAAGTTAACAGTCTGTGGACTCAACAGTTTAAATTACTGCAAGTGCTGGAGAACCTGACAGGAAATATCCTGATTTTTATTCGACAGTTAGCGATAGTTTCAATATAACATGAAATTGCAAATATCATATTACAATCTTTATAAGAATTAGTGGAGGGGCTGACTAATATGCACGAAAAAAAACGGATCCAATTGATCCTCGGTGGAGCCATTGTGGCGGTGATCCTGATACTCATAACTATTATTGCATTTACTGTAATGCCCCAAGAGAGCCTTCATGATGCTGCCGGTTATAATCAACCTCGAAAATTAAATTTTATTCTTTTAGTTCGTTCAGCTTCCGTAAATTCGGTAGATGAAGACGGTGCTACACCTTTGCATATAGCTGCTTGGCATGGGCATTTGGAGCCGATAGAAATCTTAATCGATAACGGAGCTGACATTGATGCCCTGGAGGAGAACGGCCGGTCCCCGTTACATTTAGCTGTTTATAACGAAAAACTGGATGTTATACGTCTGCTTTTGCAAAACGAGGCTGATCCGGATATCAAGGATATTGAAGGAAATACCGTCCTGCATTGGATGGTTGAAGAGGGAAATAGTGAAATAGTCCGATTACTTATCGAGTATGGAGCGGATGTTAACGTGAAAAACAAGTATAACCAAGGGCCTCTCGACCTTGCTAAAATTGCCGGTAATGTGGAGATTGCCTGGCTGTTGCTCTTCAACCACGCAAGGAGTTATGATAATCGCACTCCTTTGCATATAGCCGCCGAGAGGGGGCCGGATGCCTTGAAATACTTACTGGCCAATGCTGATGTTGATGATTTTAACGTAAGAGATAATCAGGGAAACTTACCTTTACATTATACTGTGCAGGACTCGGTTGCAACTGAAATGCTGCTTGAAAGAGGAGCGGACCCTAATTTGTCCAATGAAGCGGGTAATACCCCTTTACATCTGGCCACCGGGCGGGGGGGGCGGGAGG
>PUNP01000561.1 GCA_003551785.1 Candidatus Brocadiaceae bacterium
CCGGAATGTTCAGTAAAATTGCTGATATTAGTTAAATTTGATATAATCAAAACATGAACAAGCCTTTTAATGTACTCATGATAGCGCTGGACGACCTGCGTCCCAATCTCGGCTGTTACGGGGACAAATACGCCGTCACTCCTCATATGGATGATCTGGCCGACCGCGGCACCGTGTTCCGACGTGCATACTGTCAGCAGGCGGTCTGCAACCCTTCCCGGGCCTCGCTGATGACGGGATGCCGGCCGGATACCATCCGCGTCTGGGATTTGAAAACACATTTTCGCAGTCATTTTCCCGACGTAGTCACGCTTTCACAGCATTTCAAAAATCACGGCTATCGCAGCGAGTGTGTCGGAAAAATCTATCATGGTAAAAAAGCCCTTCAGGATCAGGCTAGCTGGTCTTCAGAAGCTGAATTTTCCGCTACGCGCGAATACAAATACGTGTTACCGGAAAATGTTCATGCCAGGGGCAAGGGCTTCAAAAAAGCCGCTACCGAATGTGCTGATGCCGAGGATAATGCTTATATGGACGGCATGGTTGCCGACCGGGCTGTCGAACGTATGCGTGAATTAAACGCTCGAAGTGATCCGTTTTTCCTGGCCGTCGGCATTCGCAAACCGCACCTGCCGTTCTGCGCACCGAAAAAGTACTGGGATATGCAGGACAAAGAAAATATCGGCGTGATCGCCAATCCCCTCCCCCCGGAAGACTTGTTGCATTACCGTCTGCTGGAGACGGGTTATCGCTGCGGTTTCATTGGCAAGAGTCATATTGGCACGGAAAAAGCTCCCGCTGATTACGATTTCGAGGGATTAAGTCCGCCCGGATACGGCGATATCAAAAACAACGCCCGATTTTTGAATTATCTGAAATCAAACGGCTTGAGTTACTCGATCAAAGAACCGATTTACGCCAATCCGAATCAAACCACTTGCATTGCGGGTGTCTGGGACGGCCCGACGGCATCCACACCCCCTTATTTTCTGGCTGAGGAAACAATCGGGCTGCTCAATCAGTACGCCGAGCAGTCAGCCCCCTTTTTCCTGACCTGCCAGTTCTGGGATCCGCACCAACCGCATCTGCCGAGCAGTGAGTATGCCGGACTGCATGATCGGGACGCAATCGAACCCTGGCTCAATTTCGCCAATGAATGGCACGGCAAACCCGAGATGGTTAAAAGGGTGCATCGCGATTTCTATCGGCAGCGACCGGATAGCTGGCGCCAATGGCGCGAAGTGGTGGGATTATATTATGACTTTACCGCCATGATAGATGCCCAGGTGGGACGCGTAATCGACCGGCTTCGGGAACTGGGGCTGGCCGAGAACACGATCGTGGTTCTCACTACCGATCACGGCGACATGACCGGCAGTCACGGCGGCATGCTCGATAAAGGATACCCTTACGAGGAAGCGCACCATATTCCCCTGATCGTCTCCTGCCCTGAACTTATTCAATCCGGGGTGAATACGGATGCCATGGTCTATAATATGGATATTTTTCCAACCCTCCTGGATGCAGCCGGCATATCAGCTCCCGATTGTGACGGACGTTCTTTTCTGCCTCTTTTGCAAGGAGATAAACAGCGCGAACCCCGCCGGGACATTTATCTTGAATTTCATGGTCTCCGCTTTCTTTATTCGCAGCGGGCGCTGGTTACGGAGGACGGCTGGAAATATGTCTTTACTCCGGGCGACACCGATGAGGTCTATGACCTCAACACCGACCCGGCGGAATTGAATAACCTGGCGGAAAATCCCGATTGCGAGGAACGCATCGGGCAGTTGAGAGAACGGCTTATGACCGTCGCCGCTGAAGTCGATGATCCCCTGGCGCCCTGCATCTGGAAATATTTCGGAGAATGGCGGACACCCGGCGATCAGTTCGATGCCACGCGGTTGTAACATCTTACGGATAAGAAGGAAGAATTTAAAAAAAAACTAAAAACTCTTTAATAAAGGAGCCTGAATTATGACCGAAAAATTGTATAATGGAATAGAATTGCCGGATGAATGGCCGCCGCGTGATATGGATGAGAGTTCTTATGAACCTATGCCCGTGCCTTGGCTGGACAACCCTCCTGATACTGTCCCGATAGATATCGGCCGCCAGCTGTTTATCGATGACTTTCTGATCGCCGAAACCACTCTCGAGCGTGTCTTTCACTGCGCACGCAAGTATGAGGGCAATCCGGTGCTCAAACCGCAGACACAGCTTGAGATGCAGGGAGATCAACACAGCGCTACCCCGAAGGACGGCGGCGTTTGGTGGGACCCCGCCGATGGCGTTTTCAAAATGTGGTACGAGGCAGGCTGGTTAGGAAGCCACGCCTATGCTGTCAGTGATGATGGTATTCACTGGAAGCGCCCGGAACTTGATATCAACCCTCCTACCAACCAGATTCTGCCCGGCCTGACCGGCGATTCAGGCGCGGCCGTGCTGGATTTCGATGCCGAAGACCCCGCACAACGCTTTAAAATGCTCGTCCGAGAAGGTAATAAAGCCGCAGGTTCAAATAATGCACCGGCAAACAGTTTGGTTTCCCCCGACGGCATTCACTGGAGTGAGCCGGTGAAAACCGGTGGGGTCGGGGACCGGACCACCATGTTCTACAACCCGTTCCGGGAAAAATGGGTTTACAGCATCCGTGGAGGCGGAAAGGGCATCGGGCGCGCACGAAAGTATCGCGAACATGCCGATTTCCTGCAGGGGGCCAACTTCAATGACGAAGCGGTTTTCTGGTGCGGGGCCGACCGCCTGGATCCGCAGG
>PUNP01000269.1 GCA_003551785.1 Candidatus Brocadiaceae bacterium
GGCCGGCTATATAGCGGTTATCGTGGCTTCAATAGCGTATTTTATCTGCGTGTTCCCGTTTAGTCGTCGCGCCACAATCGTCGGGGGGATAACTGTATTGATTATTGCCTCCGCTTTATTTACGGTGTGTCATACCCCAACCCGCCAACGAATAATCAATAATTTATATGGTCGGGAAAGCACTTTACAGACCCGCGGCATAATGTGAATTGCCGCTACCGAGATGACTATTGATCGGCCCCTGCAAGGATCAGGGCCGAGCGGATACCTCTCCCGTTACTATGAATTTGAACCGCCCCTTGGGCGGGTAACGCGATATACAAAAGCGGTTATTCCCAACCATCCCCACAACGAATTCTTGCGTGTGAGTTCGGAATTGGGGCTGATAGGACTCGCCCTGTATTTTTTAGTGCTTGCCGTGCCTCTGGTCATCAGCTACCCTGCTTTACGTGCTTCCCCCTCTGATTTCCAACCCGTGGGCTTTGCATTCTGGTGCGCGTTGCTTGCCTTTATTACTCAGACATCTTTTGGTATAAGTGTGATAAGCATTGATTTTGCGCTGCCGTTCTGGAGCCTTGTCGGACTGTTGGCTTCGGTGGCTTACTGGCCGAAAAAATCCCATTTTGACGACGGTATCACAGAAAGTGTATCCTCTGAGCGAAGCGACGCCAACCAAACCGTCGAGAGTTGCGGCCCCCAAAACCCTGATACCGGCCGGAAGAAAAGGAAATTTTTCGTCGCCTTTCAGGTCCTCCTTACCTGCCTGCTGATTTTTTACTGGCATGAATTTGCCGTTAAAGGCTATGCCGACGTCTATCGGTTGAGGGAAGCCCACGTGATACTGAGAGATATGAACGATATGCACAGTCAAGGTCTTCACAAAGAGGAGAAAGAGAGTTTTATTGAAACGGCGGATCATTTGGAGAAGGTTTTGCAAAAATCTTCATCAAGGCAGATCATGCCGCATGAAATCTTGCGTTTCCGACTCAGGGCGGGCCGGGTACTTACTGCCTGCGGCCTGCATGGCCGGGCTATTGAACACCTCGAACATGTACAGGACGCCGTCCCCGGCTTGATCAATGTGGAAGCCTACCTCGGCCGTTCCTATCTTGCCGCTGGTCAAGCAGCTCAGGCTGAAAAGCTCCTGACCAATTATCTGGAAAATCATCCGGATGAGCATCGGTGGTACCCTTACCTGTGGCAGGTGAACAGAGCCGCAGCCTTGAACATCTTGAGCTTTCAGGTCTTTGAGGTCGATGATTTGACAAACCCTGAAAGGGTCGGGATGCTTGCCGGATACTATGTCAACGCCGGTTTGTGGGAGAATATTGGCCGTCTTATAGAGGATCTTTATCGACGGGGGCGACAGGAGGGTATCCATGAGATCGAGAACCTGTTGCAGTTAGTCGGCCGGAGAACGTCCGATCCTGCCGTCGAGGAAGAAGTCAATAAATTGGAAGATATGCTCAAAATGAGAAATCAGTAGGTAGGAGTTATCATGCCGAGATTTGCAGCAGCATACAAGAATGAGCAGGGTCAAACCGTGCGCGAACGGCTCGAGGGGGCTTCGCGCACCGCCTTGCTGGCACAACTGCGCGAGCGGGGGTTCGTCCCTATATCTCTTGAAAAACTGGATGAGGGGGGGGAAGAGGCCGAGAAAAGTAAAAGCATATCATCTTCCACCATCTTTGAAAAAAGAATTAAACTGGACGACATGGCGGTTGTCTTCCGGATGCTCGCCACGATGCTCGGCGGCGGGCTGCCGATTATAGATACATTATCGGACGTCGCCGCGCAGGCCGATAACCCGCATCTCCGCCGGGTGCTCACGGAAGTATCCGCCGATATACGCGATGGCTCCGCGCTGTCGAACGCGATGGAAAAGCATCCGAAAGTGTTCACCAAACTCATGATAGCTATGGCGCATGCGGGCGAAGAAAGCGGGAACATGGCGAATATTCTGGACGAACTGGCCGATTACCTCGACACTCAGGTCGAACTGCGCCGGAAGATAAAAACCGGCACGCGCTACCCCATGTTCATCGCCGGCTTCTTCATGCTCGCCATCTCCGTGCTGTTCGTCTTTATCCTGCCGCGATTCGAGCATATATTCGCCGATTTCGACGCCGAGCTCCCCATGCTGACCGAAATCGTCATGGGGTTCAGCAGCGCCCTGGCCGATAACATCCTGTATATACTGCCGGCGCTGCTTCTGGCCGGCGTGGGCACGGTTTTGTTTAAAAAAACGGAGACCGGAAAACGTTTCTTCGATAAACTTATCCTGCGGATGCCGGTCATAGGCCCTATGGCCCAGAAAATTGTTGTAGCGCGCCTCTCACGGACACTCGGCCTGTTGATGGACGGCGGCATCGACGTGGTGGAATCGCTGGAGCTGACCGGTCAGGTGAGCGGTAATTACGTTTTCCGCACCCATCTGGAGGAAATAAAAAATAATATAGTGCGCGGCTCCACGCTTGCCGAGGAGATGAAAGGGCGTCCCTACTTCCCTCAGATGCTCGTGCGAATGACGGCCGCCGGGGAAACCACCGGCAGCCTCGGCGCGATGCTTGAACGCGTATCGCGCCATTTCACAAGGGAAGCGGCCGTGAGCATCGACTCGGTGATGTCGCTGCTGGAACCCATCCTGCTGGCCTTGCTGGGCCTGGTGGTGGCCGTTGTCGTGCTGGCGGTCTATCTGCCCATCTTCCAACTCGCTACCGCAATGTAGTGCCGGGAACGGTCTCATTAAACCACGGATTTTTCAGCTAAACACAA
>PUNP01000253.1 GCA_003551785.1 Candidatus Brocadiaceae bacterium
CTAATCTCAGTGTAACACGGGTAGTTTTTAGTCCGATTAATGAGCGTAAATCGATAGAAAATTGTGGATATCCTAAATAGCATTCCCTAATCTTTTGCCCTAATCTTTCCCCCTAATCTTGATCGACATTTTATTGTCGATGTTGAGTAACACAGAGATTTCTGTCTGTGGCGCATCGGAGAAGAACTGCGCTGACAGGCGCCCCGTTTTCAGAGCAAAGTCCCTGAAAACGTATAGGCGAGAAGGAGATGATAACGGGGACAAATATTTCGTTGGGCGAAAAAAATAGAGTGGTTCCTTGACAAAATATCGCCCATGTTGTATATTTCTGTATAATGATGTTATACAGAACGCAATTCAAGGAGAAACAAATATCAAAACTTTTTTTTGGAGATGAGAGTCATGTCAAATGCACGTATTGAAGAAACGGAGTATCTCGATCGTATAAAAAGGGCGGCGGAATTGACTGCACAATCCGAACTTGACGTACTGCTTGCTCATTCCAATGAAGCCGATTATTCGAACGTTCGCTATCTTTCTAATTACTGGCCACTGTTTGAAATGGGCGGGGTGGCGGTATCGCCGGAAGGAAAGTCGGCACTTCTTATCGGATTAGAGAGTGAAAATTATGCAAAGGGGCGAAGCGTTATATCCAATATCCACATGCTCAAAGAATATCGGGAGACAGCGGATCCGGTGTATCCGGACATGGATTCGGGAGACTATATCAGCGCATTTGAGTCTATAGGAGTAAATAATCCAAAACGTATTGGAATCGCCGGATACCTGTGCACCAATATGGCTATGTATGAGGGGATAAAAACTTGCTTTCCGGATGCTGAAATCATCAATGCCGATAACATCTTGACATCTTTGCGCCAAATCAAATCGGAATCCGAACTCTCTTGTCTCCGGGAAGGACTGCGTATAGGTGAAATAGCCCTTGACGCCATGATGGAATCGATAAAACCCGGTATGACCGAATTGGAACTTTCCGGTATAGCTGTGGATGCTCTCTATCGAAATGGTGCTGAGAGTGAAGCTCATACGGTATATTCCTTCGGTGGTGTAAAAACGACTAACGCTATTTCACGGGCCACACACAGAAAATTTGAAAAAAAAGATATAGTCCAGCTAGGTGTTGGCGGCAGGATAGATGGTTATTCCCCCTCGGTCGGCAGACCGATCTGCCTTGGCAGGATGACCGATTATCAAAGAAAAGTGATAGAGTTTGGGCGTGATATGCACTACAAAACTTATGAATGGATGCGAAGGGGACTTATAGCTGGTGAGGTGGCCCGAAAATACGAGGAATATGTCAAAAATGCCGGAATGCAGAAATATTATCTGTACGGACCCTGCCACGGTCTGGGTATGATTGAAGTCGAAAAGCCATGGCTGGAAACGTGCAGCAAATATGAGCTGATGCCTGATATGACGTTCCAGGCCGATACCTTTTTCTGTGCTGAAGATTTTGGAGCGAGATGGGAAAACGGCCTGTTGGTGAAGCCCGAAGGCGGGGCTGAAATGCTTAACAGCGGCAAAAATATGGAAATTATCGAAATCCAATAAATACGGGCCCGCATCCTGACCTGCATAATCCATAAATTCACCAATTTTTATTTTGGGCCCCTACAACAACCCATAAACTTAAAGGCAAGTCCTCAGTGAATACCTTGGCACCTCCACCGGCACAGGTCACGGTGGAGATGAGTTGACGGGGTTCACTGAATATTTACACTTAAAGCACAAACTCCTCAACAGATTGGTTTCTTGACAAGATGTGCTCAATAGTGTATGATATTGTATAATGCTGTTGTACATAAAATAATTAAAAGGAGAAACAAAAATGGTTGATTCAGAGAGTTCAGTACCGTTCCCCGAACAAATTGCCGATGATCTGCGTTGTCGCATTAAGGATGGTGAGTTTAAGTCGGGGCAGCGTTTACCTGCCGAAGAAAAACTGGCCGATGAGTATGGCGTCAGCCGTATGACGGCTCGGCATGGGCTAATCAAGTTGATAAGCGAGGGTGTTGTGGAGCGTGTGACCGGAAAAGGCACGTTTGTGGCTTCTGACATGGACTTGAAGAACGGCAGGGATACCTTATTGGGCAGTGCGGTCATGGTTGTCGTGCCCAACCTGCGCCATTCCTTTTATTACGGCATTGTACGGGGAACAGAATCCGTGCTGAGTGATAACGGATATGAGACCGTTCTGAGGTGTGCCGATGAAAGCGCCGCCGAGGAACGCAGGTGCTTGGAGCGCTTGACAGAGGGGAAGGGCAAGGGGCTGGTGCTGGTGGCGGAAAACTATTCCCAGCAAAACCTTCAGCCTCTTCGGCATTTGGAGCGGCAGATGCCGATCAGCGTCGTAGATGTGGAAGTGTCGGGATTGGAGAATTCAGACCTGGTTATTTCGGACGATGTAAGCGGAGGATATATGGCCACAAAACATCTCATTGAACTCGGCCATCGCAGGATACTCCATGTGGCCGGTCCTGATAGCGATTCGAGTGCCCGGAACAGGCTGAAAGGATACAAAAAAGCACTTGAAGAGCAGGATATTGAATTCAAGGATGAACTGATCCGCAGGACCAACTGGCATCGGGACGAGGGATATTATGAGTCGAAGAAGTTTTTCCTGAACTACAGGGACGGCGCCTCGGCGGTTTTTGCCTGTAATGACGAGGTTGGAGTCGGTGTATATCATGCACTGAACGAACTTGATATGAGCGTGCCGGAGGATGTTTCGATCGTGGGATATGGTAACATA
>PUNP01000969.1 GCA_003551785.1 Candidatus Brocadiaceae bacterium
CAGTTCGGGATCGGCGCCGCGCAGTGCGGCCAGCCATTTGAAGCGATCAAAGCCGAGGCGCGGGAGATCGTCGAAGCTGTAGCTGTGGGCATCCTCTTCATACAGTGCGTCCAACGAACGGCCGAATGCGCGCTCCGCCTGGTCGGCGTAAGTGATGTTTTTTTTCTGTTTTTTGGTGCGGGTTGTTGAGGCCCGCGCCTTTTCCACGGCGTTGAGAATGCCTTTGGTGACCGAGAGGCTCGACAGACCGTCCGGATCGACGCCCTTGTTGAGAAACGCGTTGCGTATTTTGTCCCACAATTTTTGTTTTTGCTTGTTCATCTCCTGCATGCGTTCGGCCAGGAAGGCGAGGAAGTCGTGGACGACGTCGCTTTTTTCCAGCGGGTTGCCGTCGGCGTCGTAGCCGCTCGGGGCGGTGGGGGCAAGATAATGGGGGATTTCGCTTATATAGCCCTTCTCCAGCGCTTCGGACACGGGCAGGGAATCCGCAAAGGCGGACAGTTCCCCATCGGCGTTGCGTGGGAGGAGAGCATTGATCTGTTGGAGAACCTTCTCGAACTTTTCGGTATTATAGCTATGTAAAAGCGCTTCAAATATTTCATTTTTGATTCGTTTTGTGGTTGAGAAAATAATCCGCCGAATTGGCAGACGACGAACATCTTCCGGGTTGATTTTTGGGAATGCGTTTTTAATTACATTAGTCGCCGAGTAACGAATCCAGAACGCCATCAAGCTAGATGCACAGATCGAAAGTAAATAGTCAGGCGAATGGTTATTATGAACTATAACAGGAATTACGCTATGGCCATAATAAAGCTGTTCATCGGTATAAGCTACATAGGGGTGATTACCATGCACTACTTCACGAAAAAGCAAACGAGGGCCATTAAAAATTTCCGGTTCTCTCGGTGCAGCAAGCCAAGGTCCGTATGAAATGAATTCTCCACTCCAACTTACTAAAAATCTACCTACATTTCTTCCTAAAAGCCAGGGATGATATGTTTCATTGATTTTACTTTTCGAATGGTATTTTCGATTAGTAATAGTATCTTCATCTTGTCCGGCGTACCGGTCATAAGCAGTAAGGCCCTGTCGAATAATTGCATACTCCCGTAACTCGACAGAACATTTGCGGATAATATTTAATACTGATCTTGCGCTCTCCTGAACAAGATAGTTAATTCGTTGGTCAGAATATTTTCGCCAAATATTTTCATTGGATTGGTAGCTTTTAAAAATCGTACCATCTTTTTGGAACATGTCGATCTGCACTTTACCCTCTGCTTCTCCTTTTTTGCATAATACGGGCACAATGTTTTCCACCACAGCATCTGGAAAAACATCCTTTGCCTCAGCCAAACAACAAAAACTATGCCTTTGAAAAAGGAATTTGCGTAAAGGATAATATTTGTCCATATCTGTAAAAGTATCAGGAACAATTAAAGACCATACTCCAGACAGCTTAGTTAGATAAGAAGACTTTTCCATGAAAAAAACGTAAGTATCATAATCACCTCTTTGAGTCTGGTATGTTTTTTTACAATAATGTTTTTCAAATCGATCTAAAAAAGCTCCATACGGCGGATTCCCCACCACCACATCAAATCCGGCGGATTCGCTCTCCCACCCATTTTCATAGAGTCTTGTCTTGAAAACCTCCGGAAACTCAATGTCCCAATGGAAGAAGCGTTTTTCGGCGGCCACTGTCTGCACCCGTTCGAGCCTTTCCAGGTCGTCCTCAGACAGCTCGGAAATACTTTTCTCATAGTTATCAAAATCAATGTCGCTGCCGAATTCAATGAATTGACTCGCGTGTTCGACCCCAAAATGCTCCGCAACCACGCTGTCGAGCATGTCGCGATAGCCCTTCACGCGTCCATCGGCTTTGTAATACTCCTCCCGGCTCCTGTCAGCCTCCTCAAAACTGGCGTCGCTCAACTGCGCTACCATCTGCATGTGATCAACGGCACGGTGAAGCGGCCCGAGGTCCAGGGACCATAGTCCGCCGGCGCGCTTTTCGACCTCCTTCATGGAAGCGCCTATGAGGCTGTTCCCGCACTTGATATGGTGATCGAGAAAGGAGAGCGGTGCGCCGGCCGTGAAGGCATGGAGCCATAAGCTGAGTTTGGATAACTCGACGGCCAGCGGGTTGATGTCCACACCGTAAAGGCATCTTTTCATCACCATACGCCGAAGCATGTTTTTCAAGGTCAGTTTTCCTTCTTCCGCTTCAATCCCCTGTTTCTGCAGCGATTGCACGACCTTTTGACGATCCTCTTCTATCTTCTCGAAAACAGGGGATTCCCCGTATCTATCAAGCAACTGTTCCAGACGCTCAACCATGTAGTCTAAAGCGCCGACAAGAAAATGCCCGCTTCCGAGCGCGGGATCGAGTATTTTCAGTTCCAATATGCGAGAAGGGGGGTCATAACCATGCTCCGGCTGCGCGCCGTCCAGGTTGTTCAGCAGAAAAACCCTGCGTTCAGTATCCGAGCATGTTGTCCACAATTCGCGGGTGTTTTTGGATTCTTCATCCGATTTTACTTCAATAACATCTTCAAGCAGGGCGTCCCATGGACGGCTGTCATTATCATCTTTTTTCGACTTTACTTCCCAGGCCAGCGCGCATTCCTTTTCAATCCGTTCAAACTGGGGGCCCAGGGTGTTTTCTACGATGTAGTTCACGATATAGTCGGGGGTGTAATAGGAGCCGGACGCCTTGCGTTCGGATTTATCATTGGTCAGGTAGATTTCGCCCGGTTTGACGTCGGC
>PUNP01000419.1 GCA_003551785.1 Candidatus Brocadiaceae bacterium
CAACGAGCCCCGATATGTCAACTTTCACCCCCGATATTTCACATACGGATCCATCGTGAATCCGAAAACGTCCAAGTGTTATCAACGCCGACCTTCTTATCCTATCGGAGGGTGAAAGCAACCCTTCCTGCAATACCGGATATCCCAACAACACACCTTCATCATTGACCAAATTTTGCGCTATAAATAGCTTATATCGCAAGCTCGTTTCCTCATCTCTTAACATCTTGTGAGACAGCTCGAGGCCTTTTTCCCTGTTAACGTGCGTGAGGGTACGTGCGCTCTCGACTCTTACGAGTAGGTGAGAATTATTCTCAAAACAGGCCAGAATCTTTGCGATCATCTCATCGTCATTTATCCCGATATCTCGCCGCCTGATCAGCTCCAATGCAAACCTTATCTCGCCCGCCTTTTTTCCTCGAGCATCCTTTATTTCCAGGCTATTAACAAGATTTTCAGGCGTCGGTTCTTTTCCGGATGATCCTTTATACCATTGCTCCGCTTCGTAAATTTTCCATTTCATAGCGCCTTCTTCAGTTTTAAAATCAGCCATCACAGTTTCTCCGATTAACAAAAAACCGATAAACCCAACAAATATCATTATAGCTTTCATAATATCCTACTTCCTCCTTGCTTTAAGGTTCAATTGAATCAGCAAGATCCTGATAGTCATCTTTACCATCGCCATACGCTCGTAATTCATGTCCGTCATTCTCCCTGTAATCGCTATTTGCCTCAAGTGTCTTGTCGTAAAGTTTGCTCTTAAAATCTGGTTCCTTTAATTGTAATACGTCAGCAGGCACCAGATTGTCGACCGTTACGTCCTCTTCTTGCTCTTCAATCCATTCCTGGAATCCATCTTCATCGTGGATCGTAGGAGTGTAGAAATTGTCGATCCAATCATTTACATGAAATTGTTCATGTTGCTCCGTAAGAGCGCTGGACCAATAGTGTGTTCTGGGCGGTATACCAATTGCGTCAGGTGTCAAATCCTCCTTCGCTTGACTCTTTTTCTCTTCCTCGGTACTGTTTGGGTCCATATTATTCAGCCCAAGGGGAAAAGGATCTGCGTTCGGGTCAGGGACATCCCTTCGGTCCACGATGTTATCGCTATTGACTCCCCAAAGTATCTCATAACTCACTTCCTCAAAAACAAAATTCCATTTCTTGTCTTTGTAGTAAATCTTATACTCTTCTTGAGGACTAAATATCTCCCCCCGATCTACTACCCCGAAAGCATAATTAGGAACAATATTATCATCTTGCGTGACCGTAATGTCAATGTTTGCATCCGCCGGTTCCGGCGGGCCTTTGAACACATAGACAGTGAGTTTTACTTCCGATGTCCCGCAGTAAGTGGCTGTTACCTCTTCACCGGCCTCTATCAATTCAGCCCTGCTTACCTTGCGGGTCATTTGAGTTTCGCCGGGATTTCCACCCACCCATGAAATCAAATTTTCAGGCAGCGTAATTTCAGCAGGGTCTGTTTTAAGGGCAATTTCGACATATCCTCCTGTCTTTTTATTAGTTGCATAGACTGCACGTTCGTCTGCGCTATCACCAATGAAATCAGCATTTGCAACACCATCCAGTTCTATACCGGCCACCACAAAATTGATCTGTCTTGAAAACTCTTGCCCGTCGGTCACCGTCAGAGTATATATGCCCGGATCGATTCCGGTGAGCGAACCCTGATAATCCGGGCCCGTCAAGGTGTCGCTGTCGACAGCCGGCACAGACCAATTATACGTCCCCGCCGGTGGGTCTTCAAGCTTAAAACTCACATGCCCCTTGTTATCCTCACCGGTCTTGCAATATAAAGTGGGAGCGCCCTCCCCGGCGTCGGCGACAGAAACATGGGGAACGGCGACCTTGGCTGTCAAAACCAGAGTACCTCCAAATAACGTATCTTGCACCCACGCCTTCCACGGCTCGGGTGGTGGTCCAACTCCAGGTATATCTTCTTCGATAAACTCACCCTCGATTTCATAGAGAGCGCCGATTCCACTCCTCCGCTTCACATCTACCGTAGTGGGACTGGTAATAGGGAGTATAGCAGGATATTGAGTCGGGTCATCAATCACGCTTGTTCCGGTTATCTCAATATCGCGATGATCTTTGGGGTCAACCGTAATCTTGTCATCCACGTTAGGCTTAGGAGGTTCCCCGAACGCTTTCGTTCCACCGACCACCACGGTAATCTCGTCGTGGTAGTCATTGTTCTCATTGCTCTGTGCACGTGTGCCCGCAGCAAAGAGCATTGCAACAGCTACAGCAACTGTTAGTCCATTGAAAAAATTCTTCATCGATAATCTCCATCTGCAAGTTGTTCTTCGGAATGTGGCAGCAGCTCATTCTTTACCCTTCTGTATGCGTGCTGGTCCGGATACCGTTTGACATATTCCCTGAAAGCCCTGACGGCATTCTTGTGCCTCCCGGTTTCTGCCGAGAAATAACCATAGAAATACAGCGCAAGCTCCGCACACTCTGACTCCGGGTAATTGGTATATATATGCTTGAAATGTTCCAACCCCACCTCAGGATCTTGTGTGGCGTTGAAAGACCATACCGCCATATGGTATATTCCATCGGCAACCCATGGATATCTTGAATAACGCGGTTCGTATAGCCGCTTCAGAAGACCCACCGCATCGTCGCGTCTGCCCTGATTCTTTATTGCCTGCCCCATCCTGAATACCAGATAACTCTCCATTTCGGCCGACGGATCCGGCAAAAACCCCTCGCCGCGAAGAAGCCGTTCGTAATGTTCGC
>PUNP01000798.1 GCA_003551785.1 Candidatus Brocadiaceae bacterium
AAGCCGGTGAGCAAAACATTCCCGGTGTCAAAATAAGCGCCGACGTAGGTGCTGTCAATTTTATCAATAAAATCGCGCATCTCAAGGGGGCTCAGCAGAAACTTGTTCCACACGTTCTCAAGGCCGATATTCACCCTGTATTCTTCGGCAGCGGCCGAAAGTTCCTTCACAGCCTCAAAAGCCCTCTCATAGGCAACATCGTAGGAAATCTTCTCAGAATCAGGAAGGAAAAACACATCCACCGCCCCCGGCACGACAAGCACTGTGTCGGCTCCGAGCCATGAAGCTATTTTTATCATCTGGACGGTTATGTCTTTTGCTTTCTTTACCGTTTCCGGGTCTGAACTGGTCAGGGAATTTTCCCAGTAAAGGCCCGTAGCCACCGAAGGAAGCTCAATCCCGGCCTCTTTCGCAGAAGAAAGAACTTTCTTCATGTCTTCTTCGGTGGAAGACATGGAAACCTCCCCCTTCTCATCCAGGCATACCTCCACCGCTTCAAAACCGGCTTCCTTAGCCCTCCTGAAAGCCTCATCCAGTTTCGGAGCGTCGTAGAAAGACCAGTAGCTTATTCCCTTCTGCATGTTTTTCCCCTTATTTGGTTATCCCGCAAGCAAATTACCACCAGCCGGCGCGTTCATTGTATGTCCGCACAAACTTTTCGATAGACCTGTCATAAGTTTTTTCCACATCCGGCGGAAAAAGGCACCCGGGCAGCTCGCCGGATGAAAAATGGGAATGCAGGCAGTCGCAGCAGACGCCTTTTTTGGAGCACGGGTAAGTGCATGTGCAGTTTTTTTTGTTTCTTTCCAGAGTGCATTCGCGAGCCATGTCCGCCTCCCTTAGTTTGAAGTGTTTTAGAAAGTGGCACGCCTGGAGGGACTCGAACCCCCGACAGCGGGATGAGAAATCCCGTGCTCTATCCAGCTGAGCTACAGGCGCTTTGTGAAATACATCCGCTGACATAGTTATTATACTGATTTTTGCCCATGTTGCAAAAGTTAAATATTTTAGAATTTGCCTTATCTGCAGATTATGACTCTATAACAGTAGCAAAGTGTTTCCCTGGAAGATTGAACGGCATGGGTTCCGGTCATGAAGAAGGTTGCTTTACTGTCCGGCAAAAACCTGCTATTCAGGATCCGGGCCTTTTTTTATCGAACGTTTAAGATTCTCCAGGTCAATCATATCCTGGGGTCTTCCGCCGGCCTCTTTAGCCCTGATGAGGTCTGACAGCGAGATGAAATTAACCTTAAGGCCGTCCAGATCCACCGTCTCCCTCCTCTTCCAAGCGTCTTGGAATTCCACTCCCGGTATAGACATCATGATATCAATGCGCAAAGGATCCCGACCCATTTGATAAAAATACCCTTCCTTTGAAAAATCACCTGGCGAGAGGTTCTCAAGAGGCGCCCCGAATTCTCTTAATGCCTCATAGACCTCTTTCGCATTAACGCTGTCGATGGAAACCAGGATATCAAGGTCCTTGGTAAACCTGGGCTCACTGTATTTCGCGACAGCATACCCGCCTACTATAAGATAGCGGACATCATGTTCTGCGAAAAGCTTCAACAGTTCTTTGAATTCTGGACTCGTGAGCATCTTTTCCCCGGAGCTTTAAATAATCATTTATCATGTCTTCCATGGCCTTGAAAATCGCTAAATCACCCTTCTCCTGCCAGAAACGGACATCGAATGAACGGTCCGCGTCCTCGATCCGCTGGTATTTCTCTTCAATTTTTCGTTTCTCAGCCATTACCTTATACCTGTTCTTAAACAGACAAATCTTACCAGAATATTCCGCTTATATCAATCTTTATCAGCTCTTAGTAGTGTAAGATATTTTTCGCAATTTTGTTTGAAAGGAAAAGAAACAGCAAATAAAATAGCCTCCTTTCGGGAACACTTTGGAAACCCAAATTGCCAGCAAGCACTGGCAGAAAGGAGGCTATATGAGACCGCTGAATTTTTCTGAGGATAATTTAGCAAATCAATGGCGTTATGTAAACACAAATCTTAAGCATATGGGCATATGGCAGGATATAGAGGTTAAGATGAGGAACACTCTAAGATTCAGCATTCAGACCGTATTCGAGGAAGAGTTCGCCATGCAGATCGGGGCGGGGCCGTACCAGCGCAGCAACACGCGCAGGGACAGGCGATCAGGGTATTATCCAAGAACTATAACCACAACCTATGGCTCTGTTACCGTCATGGTGCCCAAAGCCCGAAATCTGCGGCCTGAGTACAAATTCATCGAAAAGTACAAGAGGCGGCATGAGCACTTTGACCGGATGGTGCTTATCGGCATGCTTCTTGGGATGACCATGAGAAAACAGGAGAAATTCTTCAGAGCTTTTCTTGGAGACAGCGTATCACACACCACGGCCTCTGCGATACTGAAGAAGGTTGAGAGTGCGTTTGCCCGCTATAGAACCGCCAAAATTGAGGATGAGTACGAGTACATATACCTGGACGCAGTCTGGATTAAGATAAAAGAGCTGGATATCGAGAACAGGCCGGTTCTTTTTGCGCTTGGAAAAAAGAAAAACGGGAGGAAGAAAGTGCTGGGCTTTAAGCTTGCCCGGGGGGAGTCGGAAGAAGATTGGTTATCGTTTTTAAACGACCTCTACAGGCGTGGGCTGACGGGGGAGAAGGCCAGGCTTGTAATCTCGGATAACTGCAAGGGGTTGAAGAAAGCTGTGAACTTCGTATGGCCCTATCTGCAATTGCAGCTGTGTATTGTGCATAAGTTAAGGAATATCTTGATCCA
>PUNP01000945.1 GCA_003551785.1 Candidatus Brocadiaceae bacterium
CCTGGAGGTTCGTGCCGTATACCATGTTATAGTTTGCCAGCAGCGGGTTCATCAGGTCTGTTATTACCCCGTCCATATCTACCAGTATTCTCAATCGCTTCACCTCCGTTCGTTATGCCACATTAGATACATCAGGCAGTAGTGAGCCAAATCCCTGATCGTATCGAGGCTTGATTCATCTTGTACCTCAGCCTTTTTCTTTTCAGTCAAACTGATCAGCCTTTCCATTTTGTCTCCGGCCCTGGTGACAAATGATACAGGCCCCAGGCGATCTAAAAGCTTATCAAAGCTGTCCCCGTAATCTTTGTTTTTGGGGACGTAGAGTTCATCAAACAGTTTTTCTGCTTCTTTCAAATACCGATCCTTTCTGTCTCCGTAATAACCTTGTTGGATCGTATATCCCATACCTTCGTGTTTTTCTTGTTGCATAGTAACCTCCTTAAAATTTCAGAGTCCAGCACCGCAGGCAGTAGTTCTCATCCGGTGGGGTGCCGTTGTGCATGCACTTCCCGTTCAAGATGTATGCTGCCTTAATACCCATCTCCACTGGGCAAGGCAGCTTTTTAGCTAGTTCCTTTTGGGACATTTGCTTTAGCCGGTCAAGCGCGTTTTTCCCCTTTGCCATGCCACACCTCCTTTACGGTAATCTCTACCCGAGGGCTGTCATCGTAGCGTTTGACTGCTTTTATATCGGTGATCCGGGCATCGTCTGTTATGACAATCCCGGTTAAACCATCAAGCGAGGCCCGGGTTAACTTATCTATATCCGGTTTAACTGAAGGGTAGGGCCTTTTGTGCTTCTTAACGCTTTTGGGACGGGTGAAGTAGAACTCAAGCATTACTGACACGGCCCCATCATAAAGGTTTTCTGGCCGACACCCTTGAGCCACAGTAGCTATAAGTCCCTGCCAGTCTTTAGTCTTGGGGTTGTTGGTGGTAGTAACGGCCCGGCCCTTAACCACAAAGGCTTTAGTGGAGCCCTTGGCTACTGGAGTGCCGTATACTGTAAAGCTAATCATTTGGATATGCCTCCCACAGGATTCGCCCGCCACACCTGGGACAGTATATAGGGCCATTTTGAATGCTGTTAATGTACCACAACAAGCCGCAGCCATAGCAGTGCCAGTAATTTTCATCACGATGCCAGAAGACTGTCCCGGCCTTGCCGATACGTTGGATTCTCTTCATCAGGTCGATGCAGGTATCTTCCAGTATCGCGATCTCTGCCTCTTGATCCTTAATTCTCCGCCTCAGTTCTTTTATGGTCTCTTTTGGCTTTCTTAAAACGACTACATTATTTTTCACGTTACCACCTCCTGTACCTGTTATGCTGGTCCCAGGTGTAGACCCGGCTCAGTATCCAGCCGGCAGTAAACAGCCAGACCACACATACTGTAATAATGGCGATGTTAGCAAGCGTGCTAAGCATTACTGTATTCCACCTCCTAAAACTACCCTTTTGTCCTCGCCTGCAACCTCGCGCCACATCTGTTCCTGCGGCCCGGGCTCGTTGTGCCGGGTATCGATGTTATAGAAAGTCTTGGTCGGCCCGTCAAAGCCGAGAGTTACTACCCCGGTAGGGCCATCTCTGTTCTTGGCAATGAGAAATTCGGCTAAGTGTTTGTTCTCCGGGGTCTCTTCTCGCAGGGCTTCCCGGTGGATAAAGATCACGTTGTCAGCGTTTCTTTCCCCGGCTTCTCTTAAGTCAGTGAGCACCGGTCGTTTGTCGGTGCGGTGCGCTTTGGACCGGTTAAGATGGTGAGTTAGCAGTGCCGGCACATTTATTTCCTTGGCCAGGTTTACCAGCTGCCGGCAGATCTCGTCGTAGACCTTGTGGGTTTTATCCTTGTCGACGTTATGAGGGGGCACCACATCTCCCAGGGCATCGATAAGGATTAAGTCAAGACCGTTATCTCTTTTCTCTTCAATGGCCCGGTGCCTGATTTCTGCTATGCTCCAGGGCCCGTCCAGCAGCCCCATTTTAGGATTGGCCCACTTGGGAGCGGTGTCGGTGAGCCGTTTCTCTTCGCTTTCAGAGAGCCGGCCCTGGATCATTTTCTGGTGGTCAACAGCTGCCTCCTGCCCGATAATGTTTTGCATGACCCTTTGCCGTGTCATTTCTAAGGTCCAGAGAATGGGGCGTTTGTTTATTTCAGCCAGGTGTCGCAGCATGCAGATAACAAAAGAGGACTTACCCTCCCTGGGATCAGCTCCGAGAACGGTTAAGGTGCCGTTGGTTAAATTTACAAAGTTATCTAAATCAGCAAACCCGGTAGTAATATAGTTAGGTTCTGCGCCATGTTTTATATTCAGCAGCCCATCGCAGATATCCATGATCTCAGGGTATACCGAGGCATTTACCCGGTGCCTGTGGATCGGAACCTTTTTATCAAGGGCTCCTTGGACGGAGGCAACGATATCCTTGATATCCTTATGGTTATCCCAGGCCTCTTTCATGGACTCCTGCAGCACGTTTATGGCGCAGCGCCGCAGGTAGCGCTCTTGCACAATCTCTGCGTGACGGTCGATTATCTCAGCAGTGGGCCATCTACTGGCTATTTGCTGCAGCTTGTATACCTGGATCTCTATACCCTGTTTACTGAGCTCTACTTTAACGGTAAGCGGATCTATTTGTTCGCCATTTTCATTGAGCTTTGTCATGGCCTGGAATATGGACTGCAGCGAAGGGCTGTAAAAACTATCACTGGTTAAGATATCACCGACCAGGTGGATCTTCTCCGGACTCTGGAACAGTCCACTTATAACAGCG